>QMOL01000025.1 GCA_003648225.1 Chlamydiota bacterium | reverse complement strand
CATTCTTATTTTTACAGTTTCGAGTTCGGAATTTCTTGTAAGATTTTCTTCTCCGGCGAGATTTCTCAAATAATCAATTTGTTTTGAAATGTAGTTATTGTCTATCAGCGCGTTTTTGATAAGATTGTGTCTGCCGCCGACGGAATAAACACCTTGGTCGCGATAATAAAACCATTGCCAGCCGTCGATAATGCAGTCCGCGAAAATGTTGAGTTGAGAGTTGTTGAGCGCCCATCTTGTGTTTTTTAATTTAACGCCGGCGTCTCTTGTTCGATTTAGCCAATCTCTGCCATACCCCAGCCAATAATTTTGTCCGCCACCGCCGTTGTGCTGATGCCAGGATTCGTCGGAATGCCTTCCCGTGAAAATGCCGTTATCTCCGCCGACGATAAAAGTTTTATTTATGATGTTTGTAATGTTATTAAATTTATCCGGGTCGTCCGCGATAGCGGCTTGCCCAATCATGGCGTAGAGTCGATAAGCGACGTTAGCGCCTTCAAATCCTTCGCCGGTAACATAAACAGTCCAAACGGCATTTGCCCAGTCGATAATTCCGTTAAGCAGAGAATCGAGCCGTGCGGCTATTTCCGGCGAATTAGTTTTATCGAATTGGATTGCGTCATAAAGACATAGACCGATAGAAACCATAGCGCGCGGTTCTTCGAAAGCGCCGTTGGGCCAGCCGCTGTTTCCCGGGTCATTATCAAGCCAGAATTGGACAGCGGAATAAAGATTAGTTTTCAAATGGGAATTTCCTTTCCAGCTCGGGTCGTTTTGAAAAGCCTGCGCTAAAAAGAGGAGTCTTCCGGTCATGATTTCAATTGTTGAACTTGTATCCGAAAAACTTCCGTCGGGATTTATTAAAGTAAGATATTCGTCAACGGACTTTCTCGGCAAGTCGCCGACGGGCGGCAGAGAGATAGCGGTGCTCATACAGTTATGTCTAATCAGCTTGATTTCCGCGAGTTCCTGTGTAGAAACATCGGCGAAGATATTTGCTGAAATGAACATCCAACAAAAAGAGATATAAAAAGGATATAGAATTTTATAGATCATAAATTTTATTATATCATAAACGTGTATTTTTTAATAAACTTGTTAAATTTAGAAAAGCTATAAAAATAAATGAAACAAAAATCGGTTCCGGAATTACATCGATTTTAAAAGTAGATATGCCTGCCGGGATTTCTAAAAAAAGTTTGTTCGCATCCCATTTAAAATCGATATTCATATTATTTTTAAGAACAAGGTAAGGCGGGAACGGGCAATGGAAAATGCCTGTGCATACTGTTGCTGAATATGCAATAATTAAACCGTTTGTCGTGTTGAAACCGGGATTCTCAATTCGCGCGTAAAAAGAAACAGGTAAGTTTGCTTCAAATAATGTTGCGTTGTCATTTTTAATTAAAGAAGTTTCTCTGCCAAAATAAAAGCAGGAATTATCAAAATCTGAAACCATATATTTTCTACCTGCCATATTGCCGTTAACAAACCAGCCGACACAATTTGAGCAGGAATTCCCGTTGAGCGGCCAAAGAATATCGATAAATTTATGAGAAGTGGATTGATTAATTATATGTGTTCCTTCCGCTTTGTCATCCGACCAGGCATTAACAGTCAGGTTTGATAATTCATCGTCAAAAGCGAAGAAGATCAGGGAGGAAGATTCTGAATCAGTTCGTTTTCGAGACAAATAATTACCGAGTCGTACATTTGCGTCCAAATAATGGTCATCAATCCAAGTTTCTTCAATATTGTTCGACCAGGTTTCCGCGGAAAGGTCGGCAAGCAGGAGATTAGGCGGTTGCGGGTTTTCATTTCTTGAGTCGATTTTCCACCAATTATTTGAGAGAAGTGAAAAAGGGTTAAGGTTTCTGTCGGTGTCATAATCATAAAACGGTTTACTGTTTTTTCTACTGACAAATGAATGGAAACGCAGTTCAAATTCCACATTTACCGGCGCTTTCATTTTGTCACGAAGAAAGAAGAAACCGTTAACCGAAACAGCTTCGCGTTCCCACTTTGTAATGGGAGTGTTTGAGCACATTGGTGTTGGATTGCAGAGGATATCGAAGAAATCCGGTTGTTCATCAGGTGTTGTTCCGGTAGCGATTGAGGTATTTATTTTCCCCCAAATATTACTATTAGGCCATTTGGCACCGAAGTCACCCCAGTTGGAACCATCACCTATTTGACCTGTGTTATTAACAAGCAGAACGTTATGATCGGCTGTGTATTTAGGTACTGTGTAACCTGAGTCGGTGATGTAAGGAATTCCGGCGCGATGAATCATAAATTGCCCGTTATCCGGGTGAGCGTGTCCGTGGAAATGCTGTCCTGATTTGATAGTAAAATAGCTTGCGTTGTTAGACCAGGACGACCGCCAGCAGAATAGGCCGTATTTTTCAAAGAGATGCCATTTTGGCAGAGATTCCGGATTAACAATGGGAACAGTCGGGTCATACCACAAATATCGCCAAACCCCGGGATTTGTGCTGTAATCCTGTTTTGAATTCAACCACTGCGCAACCGGGTCGCGTAAACGTCGTGCGAGCAGGGTTAACACGCTGTATGGATTATGCCAATATCCCGGATTACAATCACCGAATCTTGCCAAGCCGCCGAAATTATCATCGCCACCCGGGGTGCTGATATACATAAAATACATTGATTGATTTGTAAACCACGCGAGGTTTACAAACGGGAAATTATTAGAAAGGTTTTGCCCGATACGTCTCATTTCCATCCATTCCTGCACGCGTTCCAGCCCGAACATAGCGTAAGTTGCGCCTTCATCATTTGCGCCATCAGCTGCGAAGGAGTTCCACATATTTTCGAGTCGCGCAAATTGAGAATTAAGAACATTAGTCCAATCGTGGAAAATTGTTGGTGGAATATCATCAGCTGCGTATCTGGCTGCTGCGAGAGCTGTAAGCGCATTCCACGCGTGATTACCCCACAAAGATTTCATTATTTTTGTATCGATTCTCCAGTACCAATTTCTGTAATCATCGGTAATTTTAATTATTTTCGCGTTAATGTTAGTTTGTTGTGAAAAAGAAAAATTATTGTAATGCAAATCGTAAACTTCAGCAAGCGCGGTTATAGTAATCCCCACGGCAAGATTATCGTTCAGCGGAGCAGAACCGATATTATTCCATTCTTTCCAATTTAGTGTTGTGAAGAAGTAATTAGTCAGAGTGTCGAGATAAGGTTGAGAAGGGTCAAGTAATTGAACAAGTGCGAGCGCCATAAAATCAACTTCGTAACCTAAGAGATAAGCGTTTGTCGGATTTGTTTCCGGCGTAGAGTTAAGCAAAGAATTGCATCTTGAGAGCATTTTACTCCATTCCTCGGAATGAGTAGAGAATCTCCTGTTTGCAAGTTCGTTAGTTTCGCTTGAATTAAATAGCAATCGTGGATGCGTGTGATCTGCAACCATGCGTTGTGTGAAGAACAAGCAAAAAAGAGCGAGAGAAAAGAGAAATGGTTTCAAGAATTTTTTACCCAAGGGTCGTTAATCTCAGTTAGTTTTTTATATAATTTTTCGGTAAGTTTTTTTACAAGTTCCGGTTTTGAATCGGCGATGTTTTCTAACTGATACGGGTCTTTTTTATTATCATAAAGAAAAATCTTATTTTTCTTTTTTGACTTTGAGATGACAAAAGTATAACGGTGAGTTCGTAAACCGCGCCTGCCGGAATCAGGTTTTCCTTCTTTAATTAAGAAGTAGAAAGAAGAATCCGGTCGATTAATTTTTTTGCCGAGAAAAGCGCCGGCTAAGTCTTTTCCCTGCACATCTTTCGGTATCTTGTTTTTCAATCCCATCATAGCAAGCAGAGTAGGCATAATGTCCGGCGTATTGATAAGCAGGTCGTCTTTTCCTGGTTTAATATGTCCGGGCCACCGGATAATAAAAGGTACTCCCATAGATTCTTCATACCAAACATTTTTTGATCTGAGATTGTGGCTGCCCATCATATCGCCGTGGTCGGAAGTAAAAATGACGATAGTGTTTTTATCCAATCCTTGTTCTTTTAAGCAATTTAAAATTCTTCCGAATTGGTCATCGATGCCGGTAACAGCGGCGAAATAGTTTTTAACCCACCCTTTTGCTTTTTCGCTTGTTTCGCCTTTAGGATCAAGATTTGGCCGGACGAGCAAATCTTTATAATTTTTCCCGTCATACATTTTTACATATTTTTCCGGAACTTCTTTGTAATTTGGATGTGGTGGATTGTAAGCTAAGAAGAGTGCGAAGGGTTGATTTGGTTTTCTGTATTTTCCGTTTGTGTTTTTTATATAATTTGTCGCCACATCGGTTTCAAATTTTGGTGACCATTCGGAAATTTCAGTAACATCTTTCTCAGATTTTGAGTTAATGTAATAATGAGTATGAAAGTGATGCCCTGTCGAGCCGTAAGAGCACCAGTAATCGAAACCATGCCTGCGGTCTGGTGGTGTCCAGGTATATTCGCCATAAGTGTTTTTTTCCGGTAACGGGCTTTCAAGATGCCACTTTCCAATGTAGCCGAGCGAATAATCGTTGTCGTGTAGAACATCAGAAATACACCGGTCGGATTTTTGCAGTTCGTTATGAAATTTATAACGTCTGGAATGGCAATTTGTCAGCACTTTATTTTGAGCCGGATATTTACCTGTAAGCAGCATTGCGCGATAAGGACTGCATAAAGGGTAGCAGCTCACGCAATCAGTCAGCACAAGACTTTCCGAGGCGAATTTATTTAAATTCGGAGTAATGACGGGGTCCTCATTAAGGAAACCGAGAGACTGTCGTCGAAACTGGTCTGGAAAGACATAGATTAAGTTCGGCATTTTTGTTTTTTCTTCAACATTGATTTTTTTAACCGCGTTCGCGCAGGATGAGAGAGAAGCGCCAACTGTTGATGCCATAGCTGCGAGGGCGACATTTTTCATAAAGTCTCTTCGGGATAAATTTTTCATTTTTTATAAAAGAGTGTAAGGCGAAAAATTATAAGTAAAGAATAAATTAAAAAGACAGAAGGTTCAGGAATCACACCTGTTACTTTCACATCATTACCTTCGATGAAAACGTTTCCTGTAAAGCCGATCTGCCAGGTTGTGCTGTCAAAATAACCTGTGAAATCATTTCCGTTTATTAATGTGATAATAATATTTGTTTTGCTTGGATCAGGGATTTGAAGAATAGAGAAATTAAGGTTTATGTTGCTTAAATTCAGTGAAGAGTCGAGATTTTCTACAATGAGTTTATCAAAATCGTTTGAATAAATTTCAATATTTAAAGTTACTTTATCTGACAATTGACCGATATTAAGTGTTCCCGGACCTTCATCGAGAGTGAGAGTACCGATAGAGTTTGTTCCAGGCGAAATACTGCCGAAGCAGGAAACGGCTGTTGCGCTGTCATCAATGTAAAGCCGCGCATTCCCGGAAACATCATTTTGAAGAATTAATGTGCGGTTGTTAAGAAGGTGAACGGTGCTGTTAGCTGTGATTGTCAGATTTCCGGATAAGAAATTAGTTTGAAAACTCGTGTTATATTCAATTCCTCCTCCATTGAGTGTTAAATCTAAAGAAGAATTTTCCGGCAAACGAATTTTGCTGCTGGTGTCGAATCTAACAAGTTTCGCGTTTGGAAAAGGATTTGATAAAGCAAAAGTTGTTCTTCCTGCTTGGGCAATGTAATTGCCGGAGAAAGGATTGACAGCGTTAATATTGACAAAGCCGGAGTTTGCTCCGCCTTCACCTGTTCGGATGATAGTACCGGTACCCGCAATAGCTCCCGAAAACCTGAGGACTTGTTTATAGTTGTCGGCAAGGTTGATTTCAAGAGTATTGTTAACTTCAACAGTTGTTGAACTTGAGAAAAGCATTGCGGGAGTCCATTCGCTAATTTCTCTGTCAAGATTCAGTAAAGAATTATTTTCTCCGTTGTCGAAACGGAAAGTTCGGGAAGATGTATCACCGATTTGATAACGGCAAACAGGTTTTGCGAGATATATTTTTCCTGCGGAGGCACCTGATGGCGGAAGTGATATTGTTACAGCTGAAGTTGAAGAAAGGGCTACATTTGTAAGAATTGCAGAATCTTCCGCAGTTGGATAATTATTAGCCGGTGTCCAGTTTCCTGCAATGTCCCACGCTCCGCCGAGGGCATTTGTCCACACAAACTCATTATATTCCAGCAAAATAACGGGTTCGCGTGCCGCCAAAGAAAGATCAAGATAATTAGTTGTTAAATAATTGTACGATGAATTGCCAAGTAAATCTTTATACGAGGCCCCTTCGAAAAGTCCGTTAAGACGTAAATCAACTTGCTCTTCGGAACTATTAACCATCACAATATATCGTTTCCCGTTATAGTTAAGTTCACGCAAGCTTATTGAAGGATAATAGTTAGTTTTGTCATTGTAAATAAGCTGAAGATTTGTAGCACCTGATGTTATGTCTATCATCGCGGAATGAACATCTTTTCCGAAAGTAAAGACATCGCGTAATCCGAGATCGTGTAATTCTTTTGAAGCTTTTGTATAAGTGGAATAATAATTAGTATATGCGGCGGTAGTGAAACCCGCGCGATTACCCATTGACCAAATTAGGAAACCATGTGCGCCGTTTGCCAATGCGCAATAAACATCGTGCTTAACAAAAGAAGGAATTAACGGGATATCTTCTTCACTGTAAGGATGATCAGTATTCTCTACCATTTCCAGTACCGGAACAGGAGTAGCATCGACGCCGGTAATTGCAATAGCTTCCGTCATATTTGACATTTGATGTCGAATAAAAACGCGATTATGGTCAAAACCCTTTAAATGAGCATAACAACCTTGCGGGAGAATGTCCTGATATAGAACAGTTTTCGCCAAATTCGATGCCGTGCGATGATTCGGTTCGTACATCATCGTTGGTCGGTTTGATGGGTCATTCGCCGAAACAGCGTCGTGTACACGTTGAAGATAATTAGTTTCCTGCCAAACCCAATATCGCAACTCTTCAGGGGAGATGTTCCAGGCAATAATTGTTGCGTTTGATACAGGGTCAGCGACGGCATTTTGTATTTGCGTAACTACGTCTGCCACCCAGGCGTTTATTTCCGGCATAGTCGCATTTTGTAAATCCGTATGATTAATTTTTGAACCTATGGCCCCGTAATTTGTAACATTCCTATGTCCGGTTATCGTAAAGATGAAGCCGATATTATTATCGTATGCTTTTGTTAAAGTTTCATATCCTTTGTTATAAACCGGCCCGGCTGCATCGAAATAATTACTTGCGATACCTTCAACCGTTCCGCCTTTTGTGCTTGTAATCAGAGGTGAATAAGCGCTGATAACAAACAGATTTGAATTATTATTACTTGCAAAGGTTATTGCGGTAAAAAAAGTGATAAATAAAATAAATTTATTAAATAATTTCATATTTTTATTTTCTTTGCTCCATTAGTCGTTTTTATGTTTTTTATAGTCGTTTCTTCGCCTCGGTCAGGATCGCTGATTTTTATTGTATAGCTGCCTTTTTCAAAAACTTTTGGTTTGAATGTATTTCCATTAATTCTTAAAGTATAAACTATTTCATTGTTTTTCTCATTAATAATTTGTACTACCGGATTCGTAATTGATAAAGTCTCGATTGTCGGAAGATATATTTTAGATTCACGCCCGTAATTATCAGCTTGGTTTATTGTTAGAGGCCATCCCGGATATTGCTTAGCATCTCTTTTTGCCGGATTTTCCCAACGGGGCCAGCATTCCATTGTAATTGTTCTTTTTGATTTATTAAATTTAATAATGCCATATCCGGGTGAGCGGTTACATAGTTCTTCCGGTTCCTGTCCTGAGATCACCGGATTTGCCACGGCGAACACGGTCATTTTATTTCCGTAAAGGTCTGTAAATTCGCCCGTATATTTCGGCATCCCCGACTTTCTGTTTTTTCCCGGCACCGGAGGATACCAACGGCGTGGATAATAATTCGCAATGGACGGAACACAAAAAGCGAAACTCGCATCATTGTAATTATTGACGCCATAATGTACAAGAGTGGCGAGGTGTGTATCGCCCGCAATGTGAAAGACAAAACCTTTTCGTAAGATTTTTAACGCGCGGTCCCGCGCTTCAGGATTCGAAGCATTTGAATCGACATCATGTCTGAACGTGTCTTTTGGATAAACATCCGGAGGCAGCGGCAGATAACCGCCGTATTTTGGTCGAGGTTGTGTTGACGCTGTACTTACAAGCGAGAAAATTGTCTGTGATAACAGCACTTTGAATTTTGCGTTGTAACTCCAGTTGGTCACCCATTCGCTCAAGAAATTCAATTGTCTTTCTCCAAGCAAATCAGGATTTGTTTGTTTTTTCCATTTTCCGTCTGATTGTTTTATATTACAAGGGAATTTGAATTTTCTATCTTCAATAATTGCGTAGCTAATCCCACCGTAATTCATGGAGCAATAATATACATCTATTCCTTGCTTTATCGGTAATGGGTCATAGGGGTCCGGCAGATGACTTGTTTGTGTTCTATCAACAACTTTCACAAATTCAGCCGGCATAACAAATCCGCCTTTTTCTTGCACATCAATATGCCTGCCGCCGGCGCCCCAGAGATTTCCCTGAAAGACATCGTGGTCATCAGGGATTGTCACGGTTGGGATATTTTTGGTCAGATCGCCGTATGCCCAGCACCATAAATACCACTTGTAAAGATAGTCAAGCACGGCTTTTTGCAACGGCTTTTTCTCTGCGGTTGTCGGGCTTGATGATTCATAAACCTGGTCACCACTGAAGAATAGAAGGTCCGGATTGTGAAATTCTGTGTTTTTCACAATGTCGTTGTGCGGAAACCAAATAGAGTTTGGTTGCCAGTCAAAATACCCGTGGTCAACGCCGAACTTTCTTGTGTTTTGGTTTCCTGTGAATGCGGCAACAACAATTGTATTTTTATTTACAGGATTTTTTCTGACAATTCCCCCATAAAAATATTCGCTCGTTTTGCCGGCAGTGTCAACTAATTCATAAGATACGCGGTAGGGTGTATCTTTTTTATCATTCCAATTTTCTACTCTGAATGTTGCTGTCCAAGAAGGAATGAAAAGTTTAGCAACACCAACAGTTTTCCAAATATTTGTAATTTTAATTTGCAGTTTAGCGGTATTATTTTCGTAATTGCCGACAGGCATAAATTGAGCGGTCAGTTTTAATATTTCACGACTCAAAGTGTGCTGAGTGCAAATAACGGGTCCGAAAGTTCCGGTATCATTTTTTTCAAGTTTTCCACCGGAAACTTTCCAGTTTTGAAACCAATGTCTCTTTGTAAATTTTCCGGTGCCCGGGTGGGAGACAAGCGCAAGGTTTCCTTCCAATCTTTTTGTTTCCACGTTATCAAGAAATATTTCTGAAATCTTTTTTCCGGTTTTAATATTTGAACAGGCAAGAGAAAGAGTGTAATTTGTGCCAACCGGTTTTGCCGAAAGTGAAAGTAGAATATTTTTGTGAATATCAATTTTCTTTTTGCTTTGTGCAAGAACTTTACTGGAATTTGTAACCGAAAAATCAAGAATAAAAAGCTCGCCCTTTCCGTTCAGACCGCAGAACAATCCGCCGCCGGGACCGGGGCTGTGATGAATTAATGAAGCGGCACGATAATCGAGCAATCGACCCGCGCCGACCAAGAATCCGCATGCTGAATCTGCAGCGATTTCGCTCTTGGAATTTATGAGCCCTGTTTTAACGCTCATTTTCAAATCGCCTTTTTGGCTGCCGAGCCGAGCAGTCAATAAGTGCACGGTCCGCATAGGTTTTATTTCTCTTTTCTCTACGCAAATAAGTTTGCCCGACTGAACGCGCCAATCTTGCAGTCTGTTAGCCCAGAAGTTTTTCCCGACCCAGATTCTATCGGGAGAGTTTTCCCAATTACTTTTGAAAATTTCAGAAGCGAAAGTGAGTTGCGGGAAAATCAGGATGAAAAATAAAACAATTTTTTTCATAGGAATTAAAACTTTTATTTTAATGATGAGCAATCCAAATTCCACCAACATCAATCTTGTCGATTTTAAAATTAATCGCGCCGTCTTTTTCTTCAAATTCTACGTCTTTAGCACCGTTGGCCTCTAATTTTTTAAAAGAGGCTGCTTTAGTTCCGTCAGGCAATTGTAAAGAAACATTCACATCTTTAAAGGTTTCAAAAGAAGAACCGTTCTCGTCGGAAATATTCCGTTTGTTAAGCAATACAAGAATTGTTGCTTTGTCTTCCGCGCAACGGATAGCTTCGGCGTAGAAGTTGTCTTGAACTGAGATAACGTTTTTGCTGACAGGTGGTTGCGCGCAAGACAACAATTGCGCGACAGGTTGAATTTCTTTGTTAAGATTTGCGATTTCGTCATATAGTTCGATGTTTTTATCAACGCCGCCATAAGTTGATTTTGAATCGAATTTCCAATAAGCGAGAGTTTGTCCTCCGCAGGCAACAGCGGAGTAAACCATTAATCGCATTTCATCATTTGTCGGGTATCGTTTCCATTTTGAGTTAGGATTTTTCTGACAGCCGACAATCACCCAGAAAGGCAGAGGCTCTACCGCGCGGCGGGCTGTTTTTCCCATACAATAAACTTCTATTGGCTGAGTGTCATGGCAGATCGGATACCTGTCCATACAGGTTATATCGCCGATTCTGCCGTAAACGAAATAATTTGTCGGGCGCAAAGTTGAATCGCAAACAAGTACGTTCATCATACTTCCCGCAATTTTCCTTTGACTTTCAGCAAGTTCAATAAGTTCTTGCGCACTCGAACCGAGCCGATTATAATAAGGTTCTACATCCGGAAAGTCATGGAAATCTCTTCCGTCCGGCTCATCCGGCAAATAATCTGCAAGAATATTCGGAGTGTTTTTGACCTGTTCGGTGATGCCATCGGTTTCGTAACTCATATTATTGTGAAGGTCGCGTAATGAAAACGGTGCGATTATTTTAACGCCTTTTTTCCAATAATCCAATATAGTATTCACGTCAGGAGTATCGTGCATCCAATTTACATTAAAATTATGTTCAAGTAAATCATCGGGATCTTCTCCTTTAAACATTGCGAAATTAAATTCAGAAGGGAACGCTCGGAAATAGGCAGCGGTTGTCCCGCTGGTATGTTTAATCGACAAAAAATGTTGACTGCCTTTTTCGAGGCTGCCGGGCAGAGAAATAATAATTGGTATTTGCTCTCCATAAGAAGGGAAAGTTTTTGTAACGGTTGTCAGTTCGCATCCATCAATTTCCACTTTTTTTATAGAAAGATTTTGGTCATTTGATTCAATGTAAGCGTAAATCTTTTTTAAGTTTTCTGACATTGCAATTTTGGATATCAGTCCTTCTTTTAGCAATTTTTCTTTTTGAACTTTGTAATTTAAAGTTTCCCCGGTGTCTAAAATTAATTCTATTGAAAGATTCTTTTGCGACTCATGGCGAAATCGAATTAATAATTGACCGATTTGTCCTGCAAGTAAAGTTTTAGGTTGAAGTTGATACCAAACAATTTCGCTGCCGGGATAGATACTTCTGCTAAGATTATTCCCGTTGATTTTCACGTTGGAAATAGTAATTTTTTTCTCCGAATCGTTTTGAAAGTATAATTCGTAAAGAGCGCCAACAGAAAAATCTTTTGGCCAGTATTGTACAATGTTTCCCTCGTCGTCTTTTATATTCCATCCCTCGTGAAAAAGTGTAGGAACTTCGTTTACGTAATCTGCATAGTCGCGGTCGGGTCTGTATGTTTCACAAATTATTTTTATTTTTTTCGAATCCATTCTTCTGCCTCTTTCCAATAGTTATCAGTTTCAAGCGGTTTATCATTCAACTGCCAGTATTGAGTCATCATTCGTTCCTTAATTCTCGGCTGTTTACTTTTTTCAGCGAGGAATTTTTTTAATTCATCGGGAGAAATTTCAGATTTTGGTTTCCAGGATTTTGAGACGGCACAATTGAAAATTGATTCAAACATTGAGCAAACTTCCGGCTCATTTTTTTCTAAGCCCGAGAAATTAAACGCGCACATCATTAAGCGGCCTTTGCCAACTTTAAGATCAAACAGGTAAGCAAATTTCCGCATAGTCCAGTCAGGTTGAAACTCACTCAACTTAAAAGTGTAAACATCGAAGCGGTCCCTGCAGGTTTTATCAACACCTTGTATAATAGGATCAACATCAACCGGAAATCCATCGAGCGAAAATTTATCACAATCATCTATAAGTTTATGGAATTGAAAATCAATCAATTCTGAATCAGGAAAATCTTTTATCGCGGGATGTTTGCGAAGAAAGCCGCCGAGGTTATGCCCTCTGTCCCATATCACGGGTTTGAATCTATCCCAAGTTGCCGGCATATAATATTTTTCTTTTTTAGCTTTTCTGTCCCGTGTTTCCGGTACTCTATATAGCATTAATACATCGTTTCCGCGGTTAAGCTGCTGAAAGACTTTGTCTGTAAATTTATTTGTTATAAGAAGTTTCTCATTTTTCGGAGAACTTACAATTTGAGGATATCGTGCAGAAATATTTATTTCGTCCAAATTGATATTAGCTTTTAATTTTTTGATTTTTCCCGGCTTATTCGGGAAAAGCCATAAATTCCATAAATTATTAGATATTACTTTTTTTCCTGCCTTCAAACTAATATTAAGCTGAACTTCTTCCGCGCTTTTCATCTCAGGAATTTTGATTTCTAATGTAACAAGTTTGCTTAAGCCCGGCTGTAAGTCCAATTCTTTCATAGTGCATGATAAATCAACGGATTTTCCTTTTAAACTCCATTTCAAATTTGCTGTTTTATAAATTTTATCCGAACAATTTGACAGCCAAACCGGAATGGTGATGCTTTCATTTTCAAAAAATGAACGTTTAGGCATATCGGCAATTATAACAATGTCGGAATTAAATTGCAAATAATCTTTCTGGTTTATTCCCTTTTTAAAATTGTCGAAACAATCAACTAAACCGTTTGAGTTTTCATAGCGGTCAGTATCGGAAAGTTGAAGGAAATGGAATCCGCAGAGGACGGGACTTTTTCTTATACTTTCAAGCACCTGTTTATGCCAGATGAATTGAAAGTGCTGAGCGGCTTCGAGCATTTTTTTATAATCTTTTTTCAACCCTTTTTTGTTCCGCAATTTTTTTAATTCGTCGAGCCACCAAGGTTTTTCAATCTTATATTTATTGAAAGTGTTTTCTAAACCGTCAATATCCCGCAGAGCGACGTAGTGTCCGACTTCATGAGCGACAACCGGAACCCGTGGAGTAATTTCTCTTTGGAGTTTTGCGCCATTAATTTCGCATATCATTTTTCTATTTTTTACTGAACCGAAAATCGCCCAGTTAGACGTAATGTCAAACATATTATAATGAGGACCGAATGACGCAAAATAACCCATATGCTGGACATCAAAATCAATACCTGTCCGGTCAAATTCACCGCGCGCGCATGTGTCAAGAAAAAGGCGCGTGTGGTCAAGTTTACGAAGCTCCTTTTCACGTCTCTTAACTTCAGGTCTGCGACCCGGGCTGTTAATTTCATTACCGAGGCAATAAGCCATTAGCGAGGTGAAATTTCTCAAGCGTTTAATTCTGCTTTTCCATTGAGCCGGAGGAACAAGATGGGGTTCATGGTCAAGGATTTCTCTTTCTTTCTGATACTTTCCAAAATATTTTCTGATTTCAACGTGAGTCAAAAAACCAAGACGGTCGGCTGCGTCGAAATATTCACGTGGCGGGACTTTTGAATGAAATCTCACAAAATTAAAACCAAAAGCTTTCGCCGCTTTTATGTTTTTTTCATAGTATTCGGTTAAAGACAAATTAAGAAGATTGGGATGGTCGTGCGCTTCTCGTCCGCGAATGAATCCCCGCACGTAGAACGGTTTATTATTGAGGTAGATTTGTTTACCGTCAATGTGGAATTTACGCATACCGAATTGCTGTTTAACTGCCACCGGTTTACCTTTTAAATTAAAAGTCAGAGATAAGAAATAAAGAAAAGGACACTCAACAGACCAGGGAATAAAATTATTTATTTTTAAATTAAATTTTGTTTTTCCGGATAGATTCTTAAGGGATCCTGATTTCACAATTTTACCTTCTTGTGATGTTATTTTCCACTTAAATTGTGTGAGTTTTTCCGGTGTTGTGAATGTAATAAAGACTTCCGCGTTATCATAATCCGGTAAAATAAACAAATCGGGTATAATATCTTCGTAATGATGTTGCATTTTTAAATGGTGTAGCTTAATTATTAAATTAAAGTTATTATTTTACGCAACAATTATATAATAAACTTCTAACGGGTGTCAATATGTCATTTCCGCCATATAACATTGCGTATTGCGCAACAGAGAATAAAAATGTATGTTTTATATACGGTGTATGGCGTAAAAAACAATAGATTATGGCGGAAATGACATATTGACACATTTTGTTTATATAGTATAATAATTACATGAGCGGGTATAATACTTAAACAATAATTAATTTTATCTTATTATTTAAAGTATGTGTAAATTAAATAAATATATAGTAAATAAAAAACGAGGAATCGCTCTTGTCGCCGTTCTCGCTATTTTAGTTGTGCTTTCCATTTTGGCTTCCACTATGGTTGTCATGATGAATATAGAAAGGAAATCAGCAACTACATCTATGCAAAATCAAACGCTTGACCTGCTTGCCGACAGTGCGGTTGAACATGCCATAGCTGTTTTAAGTGTATCCGGACCGAACAAAATAGATCAAATAGACATTTTAAATGATAACTTTCGCGCGAAAAATCCGAATCAATGGATTAATGTTCACGACAGTACAGGCGCCCTGCTCGGGCGCTACCGAATCAAAGCGGAGGATGAGGCGGGAAAAGTCAATTTAAATACCGCATGGCTTCTGCATCCATCGAAGGGGTCAGGTTGGAATCCCGGTGAAATTAATTTTCCGAAAGCGCTTGGGATAAAGGTATCTAACGCGAGAAAACTGCTTGATTTCCGTTATGGACCCAACAAATTGCCGGGGACGCGAACAGATGACGACCGGAACAATCCTATTCTTTCGACAGATGGAATTGATAACAACTCGAACGGAATAATTGACGAGAAGGATGAAGGAATAAATGACCCGGGAGAGTATGACGCGAAATTTTTACGTGGAGATGACCGCGCATTTATTTCTATTAATGAGGTAACATTAGTACTTAAAAAATTTTTAAAGAAGAATTTTTCGCGTGAAGCATTAAAAAATGCGCTGAAGAGAATCGCAACGCGCGCGACCATTTATTCTGTTGACTATCCCGGTTCACAAACTTTGCCTAATGACTATCCGTCAGATATCAACGCGATGACCGCGCGACAATGCCGGAAACGTTTACGCGCCGCGAACGCGGAATATTCTTTTGAAAAGTCCACAAAAGACCTTGACGCACTTGCGGCTAATATTGTTGATTATCGTGATGAAAATCACGTGCTTTCAACTGTCGGTTCGCGATACGGTGTTGAACAAATATGTTTTAACGAATTACTTGCTAATGACGGCACGCAAAGTCGACCCACTTTTTCTAAAATGATGACTTCGGGAACAGGAACGGTTTTTGATGACAGCAAAGATGCGATAGTTGAAAACAGTTGTTTATTCAGGTATCGTAACTGGTCGCTTGATATGGTAAACCCTGGTTATTATCTTAATAAAAATAAATGGAAATATATAGATGACAGCAATCCGGCATACGCAAAAAAAGCCTGGGACATAGAAATAAAAAGTAACGGGAAACAAATTCAACTGCTTGGACCCGCGCAAAATTCGAGCGGGAAGTTAATGTGGGATCGAAATGATATAAAAAGCTGGGAGCATTTTCGTGAGGTTCAGCAATCTATTGGTAAATACGGTAAGATAACATTGCACGGTGATGCTGGTTTTGGGAAAAAGATTTCTTATGCATCAATAAAATGGCCCCAAAACTTTTTTAAAAATCAATATCTTTCTGTTGGATTTACCGACCCGGCAAGGGAAAAACTTCCATCGTGGTATAAATCAAAAGAACTTCCGCCTAAAAATAAACAGGCGATTAAAATTATAAAAAGTTCTGTTAACGGTTTACTTACACTCGAAAAAAGTGTTGGCAGCACTAACGGTTTAATTTCAAGATGCATTCTCTGGAACTGGGGGGGCGGCACCGCGCCAAATTGTGTTATTCCAAACTGTACAACAAGAATTACTGTTCAAAAACTCGAACCGGGCAAATATTACCTGCCGACAGTATCTTGTATATGGAATGCCAACGAAAATATTTCCCTCGCGTTCGGACCATTTGATAATATCGGAAAGTTCAGAGAACCATATCGTCATCGTCTGGATTACGGCGGCGATGGTAGAGATGCGCTACCGATCAGATCCGGAAAAAAAGGAGGCATGAATGTTTATGTTCGTTCCAACTCAAAAACCAGTTCGGACAAGTGGCCTGCACTGCACGGGTTAACATTTATGCGTCCGGAAGTCATTGAATTAATAAATATTGGAACACGGCCGGTTTCATTAAAAGGGTGGAAATTAATGTTCAACTCAGGTTCTGTAGCGAACAATATCGGCGAAATAAACACGGCTCAGGGTTACGAATTAAATCGGTCACGTCCTGATATTAATCCGACGATTATGCCGAACAAATATTTTTATTTTGTTAATAACATAAAACTTTTCAATTGTGAATTCGGCAGTGGAAATCCGGATAATTCCTGGGGAAAATCCGCCGACCAAAAATTCCCGGTTTGGGAAATTCCTAACGATTCCTGGGGGGTTCAATATAAAATAAAGAAAGCGGTTAAAGATCCTTTATCCAATATTAACGGTTACGGGCGAATGCCGAGAATATATGTTCAAAGCGCGAATTTTAGAAAGAATCAATTCAAAGGCGAAACTTTGGAATTCGTGGATTCTAAACATCAAAACGGTACGGACCAAAGATTTGACGGAACAAGATGGCGAGTTGTTTATAACGGTAAAAATTTCTTTACTGTCGCAACAGGCAGCGATTGGCCCAGCCATCTCAAAAGATTACAGCCGCCGAATTGCGACCGTGTTATGCTGCTTGGAATGCCAGCCAAAGGGGGCATTGTCAGTATGACTTTAAAGAACGAATATCAGCAAATCACAGCAAGAACCATTGAATATTCTTAT
>QMOL01000024.1 GCA_003648225.1 Chlamydiota bacterium | reverse complement strand
TTTCACACCGATCCATGTTGCCCATTGTGTATCAGTATCAATATTCATTTTAATTACGCCGTAAGAAATAGCTTCTTTAATTTCTTCAGGAGAGGAACCGGAGCCGCCATGGAACACGAAATCAACCGGTTTTTCAGGAGTGTTAAATTTTTCCTGAATATATTTTTGAGAATTATCAAGAATTTTAGGTGTTAATTTAACATTACCGGGTTTGTAAACGCCATGAACATTTCCAAAAGAAGCCGCAATAGTAAAGCAATCACTAATTGCTTTAAGTTTTTCATAAGCATAAGCAACATCTTTAGGTTGAGTGTAAAGATCAGAAGAGTCCATTCCGGTGTTATCAACACCATCTTCTTCGCCGCCGGTACATCCGAGTTCAATTTCGAGAGTCATTCCTATTTTGCTCATACGTTCGAGATAACCACATGAAATTTCGATGTTTTCTTCAAGAGACTCTACCGAGAGGTCTAACATATGGGAAGAAAACAATGGTTTTCCTGTTTCCGCGAAATGTTTTTCTCCTGCATCAAGAAGTCCGTCAATCCACGGCAATAATTTCTTTGCGGCATGATCGGTATGAAGGATTACCGGTACACCATATTGTTCAGCCAAAAGATGGATATGTTTTGCGGCAGAGATGCAGCCGAGAATTTGAGAACCCTGACCTTCGAGTTTAAGCCCTTTTCCGGCAAAGAAAGCGCCGCCGCCGTTTGAAAGTTGAATAATAACAGGGGAGTTTACTTTTGCTGCTGCTTCCATCACACCGTTAGCTGAATCTGAATTAACGATATTTACGGCCGGAAGAGCGAATAAATTTTCTTTAGCGATTCTGAAAACTTCCTGGACATCTTCGCCTGAAAGCACGCCTGGTTTCACTTTATCGAGTATTTTTTCTGACATTTTTGATCCTTATTTTGAAATTAAAAGTTTAATTAATAATACAATTGTCATTTAATATATTTTATAGAAAACGTGTATAAATTGCAATTAGTTGAAAAAAGTCGCCATATATGGTATAGTAGTATTTAATTAATTAAAACCCATTATAATATTAAAAACTAAAAAATACCAATGGCTACAATTTTAAAAATATCAGAAGCAACAACTTTAGCTATCCATGCAATGATTTACATTGCAGCATATCCTGAATTGCCTGTATCAACTGCAAAGATTGCTAAACGATTTAACGTATCTGCCGCGCATTTATCAAAAGTTATGCAGCGTCTCACGCACATCGGGTTATTAAGATCTCAACGAGGTCCCAGCGGGGGATTTTTATTAACAAGACCTGCTGAACAAATAACCTTGCTTGAAATTTATGAAGCTATAGAAGGAAAGCTACCAACAGCAGTCTGTTTACTTGAAACCCCGGCTTGTTCCGGTGAAATTTGCGTAATTTCCAAACTTTTGCAAAATATTCACAAAGAAGTAGATAAATTTTTAAGAAAAACTACAATAGATAAACAGGCAAAAGTATTTAAATAATATGCCAAGGCGATTTTATTTAACTTCTATAATTTTATTAGTTATTACATCTGCATTTCTTTTTGGCGAAGATAAAAATATATCTAATAAAAACGTTACTCTAAAGATTTCCTGGATTCCTGATGTTCATACTACTTGGCCGCCGGAGATGGCCCGTCTGGCGGTTTTCCATTCGTTTTTAAATAAATACACAAATATAAATGTTGAAATTTCTTCCACGCTGAAGCTTGAAGGCGACGCGGCGGAAGGGAATGAATATCTTTCTATTGCCGGAGGATTAGCGCCGGATGTATTTTATCTTTACGGAAGAAAGATTGGCGCGTTTATTGATCAGGGATTTATTCAGCCGCTTACTCCATTTATAAACCGGGATTTTAAGAGAACCGGAAAACCGTTTAAAGGTATTGGCTCACCGGACAATATCTGGGAATTAGTCGTTAACGATAACGACATAATGGCAGCGCCGTATATGTATTACGTTATGGCGTTAACTTATAGACGTAAAAATTTCGTTATGGCAGGACTTGACCCAAGTCATGGTCCGAGAAATTGGGAAGAATTTTATCGCTACGCTCAAAAACTCACCTGGATTCCTTCAAAAGAACCGGGAACTCCGCAAAATGTTCCTTATCGTTATGGTTTCGCGCTACCGCTTGGTCCCGGGCAGGGGTGGCATTTTCATCAATTCGTCTGGTCGGGCGGTGGAGAGATGGTACAGGCATATAAAAGGTGTCCGAAATGCGGTACATTAACACAATCGCACGTTCCATTTACCGATTACTCTAAATATCACATAGAGATAGATAATCAGAAAGACTACGAGGAAAAGATATCGAAATACCCGAAGCACGAAATTTGTTCAAAATGCGGAGCTTCACTCGATAATGTTCATAAAATTGAATGGCGGATGGTAATGAATAAAAAAGGCGGGCCGGAAGCATTAAAACTTTATCAAAAAATGAAATTTTCAAAGTGGATGCGATGTGATAACCGTAAAGACAAGCGTCACAAAGGGAAATTCAATCTTGAAATTGATTTAAGTGATGAGGATATTAAAGCCGGGAAAACAATTTCCTGCCCGGTTTGCGGGAAAAAGATTGACCTGTCGGACCCAAAAACGAAAAAAAGAATTTATGACGGAGTAATATTATCACAAACTCCGATGAATAATAATCAGCGCATCGAATATGGAATGTGGATTACTTTGATGTCCGAAGTTCAACCTGATAATGATTCGAATCTTGGTGTAACGTATTTTCCTTCGATCCATGGTGAAGAACCGGTAAGTTTTATCGCGGGACATTATCTTGCGATGAGCTCACAGATTAGCGGAAGAAAAGCTGACGCGGCATGGGCATACATTAAATTTATGTGCAGCGAAGAGGCGATGAAAATTCGCGTAAAAACACTTGTTGATAACGGTTGGGGCGAATGGATAGACCCAAAATATTTAAAGCTTTTCGGTTACAACGGAATTTATAAAGCGATTCCTAAAGAAAGAATAAAATTTTTTGAGAAACTTGGTAAAAATTCTAAAGTGGAACCTTATTGTAGAGGATACAAAAATGTTCTTACAAAAGAATTGAGACTTCCCATTGATCTCGCACTCGATAAAAACAAGAGAGAAGATCCAAAAAAAGTTCTGGACGAATGCGCGGATCATATCAACACGTATGTTATTGGCAAACTTCCCGATAAAGTAGTTAAGCAGCGTGAGCGTCTGGGTATTTTTCTTTTAATGGTAACGATAGTAATTTTATTTTTTGTCGGAAAGAAGATTGTTAATGTGCTTAAAACCGGTGCGCAGAAAAGTATTGAAGGTTTTGGTGTTACAGAAAAAACCTTTGGACGGCATTTGCGCGCGTGGATGTTTCTCGCGATTGCGGTCGGCTCGGTTTTATTGTGGAGTTATATTCCGCTTGCCCGCGGTCTTGTGATGGGATTTCAGGATTACAAGATTCTCGGTAATTCAAAGTTTGTGGGATTAAAGAATTTTGTTTCAGTATTTTCGAATTCTGATTTTTACGTATTTTTATGGCAAACGCTTATTTATGTCAGTTTGTCAATTATCCTTGGATTCTTAACACCTATTCTTCTTGCAATTTTATTAACAGAAATTCCGAAAGGAAAAGTTACTTTCAGAGTTATTTATTATTTGCCAAGTGTTACTACAGGACTTGTTACAATGTTTTTGTGGAAACAATTGCTTTATAATCCAACAGATGGGGGAGTGCTTAATAAACTGCTTATGGCAACGCCCGGATGGGTTTATTTTATGTTGCCGGTTGCAACGGGAATCTTTTGCATTGCGGCAAGTTTACCAACGATTAAAGCGGGAAACAAAATTGCAGGAACAGTTATTTTTCTGTTGGGATGCTTTTTCGCCTCTATGGCTTTCTTTATTTCTCCTGTAAGAGAGCCTCTCGGATGGCTGAGTGATCAGCGACTCGCGATGATGTGTGTAATTCTTCCGGGAATCTGGGCGGGAACAGGAGCAGGCTGCTTAATTTATCTTGCCGCGCTTAAAGGAATTCCCGATGAGCAGTACGAAGCGGCTGATGTTGACGGAGCGGGAATTATCGCGAAATTATGGAATGTTTTGATTCCGAATATCAAAGCGCTGATAATCATCAGTTTTGTTGGCGCGTTTATCGGAGCATTTCACGCCGCGCAAAATATCTTTGTTATGACAGCCGGTGGTCCCGCGAATAAAACAATGACGCTTGGTCTTGACATTTGGTACAATTCATTTTTATTTTTGCAATTTGGTTATGCAACAGCCGAAGCGTGGATTCTAGGGGCAATGTTGATAGGATTTACATTAATTCAACTTCAGGTTCTTAACAAAGTGGAATTTAAAAAAGCGGAGTAATAAAATTAACCTAATTAACCTAATTTCTAATTAACCTAAAGAAAATCCAATGAACAAAAAAACATACAATTTTGAAATTTGTGGATTGTGTTTTGGAGCTTGATTAGATCAATTAGAAATTAATAAATAGAAACTATGTCTTTAATTTCTAAAGTAGGAAGAAAATCCTGGAAGGTTCGACTTTTACTTGCCCTCTTTTATGGCTTGCTCGTAGGCGGTGGAATAACTATGGTCTACCCGTTTACGCTTATGCTTGCGAATTCTATCACCAGCAATGCCGACTGGAATGATTTTCGTATTGTTCCGAAATATTTATATGATAAGCGTGAGCAATTCAGAAAATATATGGTTGAAGCTGAGCATCAAGAAGAATTACCCTTCTTATTTAATCACGGTGAATGGTTTGGTGCTGAAGATATTAAATTAAACGAACTTGATCCGCTGTTCAAACGTGATACAAATCAGCTTGCAAACATTTCTGCTGACTGGCAGATTTATATGCGTACAATTCCATGTTACTATTGGCGGCCGTATTTTAACTGGCAGACAATGCGATTATTTTACACACCGTTTGTAAACAGCACAAAGTATCAAGCTTTTCTGAAGAAAAAATATTCGGATGATATAGAAAAACTTAATCACGCGCAGGGAACTTATTACGATGATTTTAGCGATATATGGCATCTGAGAGATTCGTACTGGTGGCGTTTGTGGTCAGTTCCTGATACTCCTCAATGGCGTGATTGGACGGAATGGAAATCAACGCTTGACCCGACGTTGGCTTATCCATATCCGATGGAGATGGAGTGGTGGAAATTTACGCGATTTCTTTATATTTCTGTTGATCGATTTGATGATATTTATAATACAAATCTTAGTAGTTTAGTTGACATTCATCTTAGCGACGCGATAAATTTTGGTGTTACTCCGCGTAAGGATATCGAGAGATTTGTTTTTGAAAAATGTAATTCCATGTATTATGAATTACATACAGAAACAAATGTCTGGAACAATTTTTTGAAAGGAATTTACAACGAAATACCGGAAAAATCAAGAAAATATTCTTTTAAAAAATATTGCGAACTTTATCCTCCGACAAAAAGATTTCCAACTAATACTCAACATTACGCCCTGTGGACAAGATATATTAATCAAATGAAAATCGGAACTAACGGACTTCCGGTTTATGTTCGGAAATTCAATGAAGTAAAAATTTGGTCACCGATAGAAGAATATAAAAACTTCCTGAAAAAACATTATAACGGCGATATAAATAAACTTAATAATGCTTATGGACCAACTTATGTAATGGGTCGTTTGTATAAATCGTTTGATGAGATTGAAATGTTTCCGATACCTGACATTATGTTTTACGATTTTGTGAAAAAACATAAACAAATTATGCGTACATACATTTTTGGAAATTATTCTACAGTTATAAATTATATCGCTTTACACGGCCGTTCGCTGTGGGTTACTCTTATCTTTATTATTTTGTGCATTGCGAGTTCGCTTACAATTAATCCAATGGCTGCTTACGCACTTTCAAGGTTCCGTCTGACTTACGCGAATAAAATTCTAATATTTTTCCTCGCTACTATGGCTTTTCCGGCTGAAGTTGCGATGATACCGAACTTTCTTATGATTCGAGATCTTGGATTATTAAACACTTTTGGCGCATTGGTATTGCCGGGGCTTGCTAACGGGTTTGGAATTTTTCTTTTGAAAGGTTTTTTTGACAGTCTGCCGCCGGAACTTTATGAAGCGGCTCTTATTGACGGCGCGTCCGAATGGAAAATGTTTTATTCTATCACTTTACCGCTCTGTAAACCGATTCTTGCCGTTATGGCGCTTGGAGCGTTTACCGGCGCTTACGGTGCGTTTATGTTCGCGTTCCTCGTCTGCCAGGATAAGAGCATGTGGACATTGATGGTTTTCCTTTATCAGTTCCAGCAGGAATACGGCAATTTTATGATTATGGCTTCGCTTGTGCTTAGCGCGATACCGACATTGATTGTATTTATTCTTTGCCAGAGGGTGATTTTAAGAGGAATTGTAATACCGACTTTTAAGTAGTTGTCCATTTCAAAAACTCTTAAATGGAGTCAAAATAACAGATAACGATTATCGAATAACTATTTATCTATTTCTTTTGACTTAATTAACATCTTCATTAAAGTTTTAACAGACGCGGTATTTTCACCTTTGGGGTCTTTTTTAAGATAAACCGAAAGACAATTTGTCGCCGCTGTAAATTCGTTTGCGTATGGCGCATGTATTATACCAAGTAAATAATATACATCTGCATTTTCCGGATAAAGCTTCCATAAAGTTTTTGCATGGTAAAGAGCATTTTTATGATCTCCGCGTGCGTGTGAAATAAGCGCGAGATTATATCTTGCCTCCAAATTTTTATAATTACCTTTTAAGGCATTAAAATAAAGTTTGCCTGCTTCTTCCATTTTCCCGTTTCTTGCGTAAATATTAGCGAGAGTTGTAACAATAAATGGAGGAACGCTTTTTGATTCATTTAATTTTTTTTCTAAAATAATTATTGCATTTGATTCATCATTATTATTCAATAAAGCATTTACATAATTGTTTACAACACGCGATTTATTAGGTGATTTGTTGTAAGCGTCAGCCCATAGTGACAGTTCGGTTTTCCAGATATTTGAACGGTTATAAGTTATTAAAGTGAGGATTAAAATAATAATTACCGCAAAACTTCTTATAAAAAATTTAATATTTCTGTAGTGAATATATCTTGAAATTAAACAAACAATACCTAAAAAAGCCCATATAAGTCCTGCCACACCAAGATAAGCTCTGTGCTCAAACATAAGATCCGGAGTGGGAATAATACTTGATTGAGGAAGCATAACGATAAAATAAAACAAAAATCCCCATAAAATTAATGGAGATGCTTTTCTTAATAACCATGAAATTATCAGTAAAAACAAAATCGATACAGATGATAAAATAAAAGCGGGAGAATATAATGTCGCGCAAAGTTTTATATCAGGGTCAATTTGTAATCCGACCGGGCAGATAAAAAGCCCGATATATTTTAAAACCACTTTTGTTTGCGTTAAAATATAAGTAAAGCGGGTAAGACCTGGAGTATTAACATATAACGCGCCGCCTATTGAATGCCATGCGCTTTTAAGTTGATTAAAATCCCATTTAATGGTATTCATAAAAATGACGACCGGAACGGCTATGATAAGAAATGAAATTCCGGCAGTTAAAAACCAATTTTTTTTGGTCCAGGATTTAAATTCAGGAGGTTGAAGAAAAAGCCATGTCATTAAAATTAAAATAACAGGTAACGTGACTATTATTTCTTTACAAAAAGCACCAATAAGAAAGGCTGCAGCAGCGCCAAGCCAACCGGTTATCTTTGATTTACCGGGTAAATAACCGCGTGCGAGACTGTATAACGCTAACAGATAACAAAACGAAGCACTTAGCATTAACCGCTGAGTAATGTAAATTACCGGTTGAGATTGAAGAGGATGAACCGCAAAAACAGCCGCGGCAAATATTGAGGCGAGTTGAGGGGAAATAAAAGAAGTTGCGACAGGTATATTTCTGCGAATAAAAAAGAAGAGCAATTCTGTAATTTTAAAGATCAGAAATACAGAAATAAGATGAAGCAGGAAATTTACAAGATGATATCCGAAAACATTATAACCATTAATTGCCGTATTAACTTTAAAACTTAAAAAAACAAGCCATCGGGTCGCCGGATAGTTTTTGAAAACCCCGGCGAAAGAAAGATTTTCTAAATGCGCATTTGCAATTTGAGCATAATCATCAAGATGAAATGAACTGTTGAAACTTGGCAGAAAAGCAACAACAGCAAAAAGAAAAATAATAAAAAATGCCGACAAGGTAAATTTATTATATTCTATTTTTTTATATATTTTCATTTTCTATTGCTTCAAATTCAAATAAAATGTTTTCCTGTTCATAAGTTTCTATCGCGCCCGGGCGTTTTCCACGGACTTTGTTTATTGCTTCATTCGCAGTCATTCCTTCTGAAATGAGGTAAGCGGCGAGAATAGTTCCTGTTCTGCCATAACCCATCATACAATGAACAACCGGTTTTTTACCCGCGACAAGACAGTCTTTCAGAAAGTCAACACAAAGATGAAGCTGCTCAATTGTTGGCGGACAAAAATCGCGGACTGGAATATGAAGATAAATAAAATCGTTTAACCATTCAACCGGTAAAGATCTTTCAGTAAGCGTAAGGATAGCAGCAATACCCCTATCTTTCAACCATTTAATGTGACTGGCTAAACGTGGGAAAGCGCATCCGCCGATATTATTAATTTCAAAGTAATGAATAGGATTTGTATTCATTTTAATATTTCACAATATTTTTTCCTGTGGGGAAGAAACGTTTGTATTTGCGGAGTAACGGAGCTATCTCATTTTTCAAATATTCTTTCGTTTGTTCAGGTGCTCGACCAACGCAGCGAGCCGGATTAAGTTCATTTTGAATTTCTTCAAGTGAAAGTCCAATTTCAGGGTCATTAGCCATAAGTTCAACCAGATTGTTTTTTTGTCCCTTGCGAATTTTTTTTGTTGCGGTCATAGAGTGAATTCTAATTCTTTCGTGAACGTTCTGCCTGCTTTTCCCCTTTGAAACAGCGAGCATTAAAATGGGCTCTGTAGCAATAAAAGGAAGGTTTTCATTTACACGTTGAGCTATAATTTCAGGATAAACAGTAAGCCCGCCGGCAATATTTTCAATAATTAATAAAATCGCGTCAGTGGCGAGAAAAGCTTCCGGAATTGCTATGCGGCGATTTGCCGAATCGTCCAAAGTACGTTCGAGAAATTGGGTTGCGGCGGTCATTTGAGGCGAAGTGGCAAGTGAGAGAACCAATCGCGCGAGAGAATCAGCTCTTTCGCACCGCATAGGATTTCTTTTATAAGCCATTGCTGAAGAACCGATTTGTTTTTTAGCAAAAGGTTCTTCAAGTTCACGAACACTTTGCAAATAACGAATATCATTGGTCATTTTACTTACAGAAAGAGCAATACCGGTTAAAGCGGCAAGGATTTCCGCGTCAACTTTTCTTGGATAAGTTTGCCCACCGACTGCATAAAAGGATTTAAAACCGAACTTTATTGTGATTTTTTGTTCGAGTTGTTTAACCTTTTTATTATCACCTTTAAATAATTCTAAAAAACTTGCCTGTGAACCTGTTGCGCCTTTTATACTTCTAAATTTTAAATGATTAAGTACAAAAGTAAGATGTTCATAATCAAGCTGCAAATCCTGAAGCCACAAAGCCGCACGTTTTCCTACAGTTGTAAGTTGAGCCGGTTGAAGGTGTGTATAGCCAAGGGATGGCCGCGCGGCTTCCTTACGGACAAACTTTGACAAAATCCTTATTGTATCAATAAGTCTGTCGCTTATGAGTCTCAAGGCATCACGGTAAATAATCAAATCCGCGTTATCAGTAACAAAACAACTCGTTGCTCCGAGATGAATAATTGGCGCGGCGGTTTTTGCTTTCTTTCCGTAAGCGAGGATGTGAGCCATAACATCGTGACGAACTTCACGTTCAATTTTGCTTACTTCTTTAAAATCTATATCAGCAACATATTTTTTTAATTCAGTAATTTGTTTTTTGGTAATAGAAATACCAAGTTCCCGTTCGGCTTCAGCGAGGGATATCCACAATTCGCGCCATGTCCTGTAGCGTGTTTGTGAAGAAAAAATTTCTGTCATACGTGAACTTGAATAACGCTCCGAAAGCGGATTTTGATAAGAGGAAGACATAAAAAGGATTGTTGGATTAATGGATTAATGGATTAATGGATTCCGGCGGATATGGAATCCACCGCTACTTTATCATTGATAATTTCTGCTTTAAAAGTGCGCCTGTGGCGTATTGAATATTGAATATTTCTTTGGATTATTTAATTCCCTGTTTTTCACGAACTCGCGGATCTGGATCCCAATCCGATTTATATGGATGAGTTAATTTTGATGAAGTGTATGGCTTAATAATGCTATTACGTCTGCGGTCACGTTGAATTCGTGTTTGCGCCTGTTCCGGTGTTTCTTCATGCGCGAGATCATCTTTTAATTTACTAATTTCATTTTGTCGGTTAAGGCTTTCATTTTCTGTAATTCTTTTAAATTCATTTTTTTGAACAGCGAGTTCAAGTTGATTCAATTTACTGCCCGCGTAAGCTATTGCGGCGCTATTATCACTAACATCTCTTATAATCTCGAAAAAATAGCGTGTATTATTAACATAAAGATCTGCATCAGGATCGTCATCAGCCAAAAGTGGTAAAGTAGCTTTATACCATTGCTCCCCTTTTTGTCTTAAATATTGAATTACAGCTTTTTTGTGGTTAGCAGAAGGCAATGCACGAATATAAGCGAGTAATTGCGCTCCTGATTCATCGCGATCAATAAGGTCGTCCAAATTATTTTTTTCTTCATCGGTAATATTTCCGACCGAGCCGTTATTTTGGAGTGAAGAATCGAGGGAGTTAATTTCTTTATCTGTCAGCCCGGATTTTTTCAATTTCTTTTGTTTCATTCTTTCTTTCTTATCTTGTATTTTTTTATCAGCTGAAACAATAGAAAATTCTTTTTTTGCTTTTTTTTGAGTTATTTGTAATAGTTTTTGCAATCGTTCTATATTTGTAAGTCGTGCAGAAACGTCAGCAATGAACTGGCTGTTCATTGCAATAAACGAAGAATCATTGACAGAAGCAGGAAGATTCTGTTTAGAAGTAAAAAGCAGAATAATCAGAAGTAAAAGATTTGCCGCGCACAAAAAAATAATAACTTTCAGCCAAGGAAATTTATTAGAGTTAGACGCTTGGTTAAGACCAAGTTCTTTTTCCAAATCAATTTTCATTTATCTTATTTTATTTTGAATTATTTTCTTTGTTCGCGCTATCGACAAGTAAACGTTCCTTTTCTATCAAAGAAGACAGAGAATCTTTGTCAGGAGGAGTTGTCGAACTGTCATTTTTATCGGGAGATATAATTTCTTCATCCGGATTTGTTGAATTTAAAGGTGCTTCGTCAGTCGGAATTATTATTTCTCCTTCGTAAGGATCCGTATTGCTTGAGTGCTGAAAGTGATAGAAATATTTGGACTCCACATTAGAATCTTTTTTCTTCTGTTCATTTTCACCGGCCTGCGGGTTGAAATAATTTTCGGTAAAATCAATATGTTTTTCAAACGAGCGCCAGTCATCATAAATATTCAATTGATCTTTTGTTCTATTTAAATCATCATACAAAAGATTTCTGTCACGATTTTCTATGAAACCGTCTGCTCCGCGATATCTGCTTCTCACGGTTTTTGTAAGTGCATCACCTTCGGAATCACTTTCAACCACATAAGGGGTTATAAAGATTAGCAGTTCAATTTTTCTTTTTACGTCTTTATAAGTTCGAAAAGCATGTTTAATAATAGGAATATCGCCAATAAAAGGAATTTTTTGAACAGTTGAATTAAAATCATCTTTCATCAATCCTCCAATAACTAATGTTTGGCCATCCTGAACAACGACCTCCGTTTTTGAAGTACGCTGCAAAATAATTGGCGGAGCAGTTGGATCCGTAGGATAAGCAGAGCCGCCGTTGTCTTTTACATCAACATCGACTTCAAGAGCAACCTCTCTATGTCGATTAATTCTCGGAACAACGTTTAGTTCAATTGTGATGTCTGTATATTCATAGGAAAAATCACGCGTTGTTCCGGATTCGCCACGGCTGTATCTTGCAATAGGAAATTGTTCACCAACTTTTATTGAAGCTTCTTTGTTGTTTGCGGCAAGAACACTCGGTGTGGAAAGAACATTAATGTCTTTTACACCTTCAGCGGTTTGAAGAGTCATGTAAGGGTCAAAAGCGCCATTCTTATCCTTTTTACCATAAGCATATGCGAATCCTTCAAGACTCGATGGTTTAATTTCCTGTTGCGCCGCGTCAAATGCAGGACCGATAGTCGTGTCAAGAGCTTGAAATAAATTCATTTTGTCGCCACTTTCTACTATTTTTTTCCATCCAACACCAAAATTGAAGTCTTTATTCCTGGATACTTCAACTATCATGGCTTGAATCCACGCTTGTGGTGTTCGCTGGTCAAGTCTTTCAATAATTCTTTTAACTGTTTCATAATATTTTGGAGAAGTAATAATAATAAGCGAATTCGAGGGCTCATCGTAAAGAACATCCACTTTACCGGCAAGATGACTAAGACCTGTTCCTTTAGAGGAAGCTCTGTTTGAAAGTGCTCTTGATGGCGGCCTTGAACGGGAAAGTTTATTTTGTGAAGAGTTTCTATTCCTACTGCTTCTATTATTTCGGTTATTATAATTATTTCTTGTAGAACTTCTTGACGATCGTGAAGTAGATTCCGAGAAAATATTATTAAGCGTATCGGTTATGTCTTCGGCCTTAACGTGCTGCAGCGGATAAATATGAATTGTATCATCTTTTTCGGTATTCGGAATATCAAGTTTTTTAATAATATGAAGAATTATGGGAAACATTCTCTTTGCCGCAATTATGATAAGAGAATGAAGGCGCGTGTCAGCTATAAATGTCGCCTTTGTCCCAATCTCTTTGCCTAATGATAATTCCGCTCCGGTAGCTTTTACAGCTTTAAGAATAGCTTTGGCTTTTTTTTTGCTTGGTGTGGTAGATACTGCTGAGCCGTCTACGGTTACTTTCTGTGCGTTAGGGTCAGTAAAAGCCGGCGCGTTAAAAATATTATTAAGCATCGTTGACATCTCTTGTTCATCCGCATAATCAAGAGGAACCATTTTTATATCAATTTGTCCGCCTTCGATTACTTTATCAACCAAAGCTATAATTTCCATTAACCGTTTAATATTTGCGCCGGTATCAATTAAAAGAATAGCTCCGGTGGGCTTATTAATAACTATTTGTCCCGCACCTTTAGTAAGCAGAGGAGTGATAAATTTTTGAACATCTTCAGCGGCAATATGTTCAGGGTATAAAACTTGTGTACGAATAATATCTTCACTATCCATTTCTTTTGTATTTTTGGGTGGCTGAAGTGTTCTAATCGGTCGCGATTTTGCGTCCCCTGACCGGACAACTTTTACATAATCACCGTAGTTCACAATTGTAAATCCCTGCATCTCAAGAATCGAAAAAATAATTTGCTTGGCTTGTGCGGGAGTTACAGGCTTTGGATTGATAATAGTTACATCGCCGCGAACAGATTTATCGGGTAATATTGTGTCTCCTGTTATCTCCGCAAGATAAAGTAATACTGTACGAATGTCCGTTCCTTCGAAATTTAATGTTATGAGATTTTGAACGTTTGTCGAAGTTCCTGTATTTGAACTGACAATAAAAACATTCGTATCCATTTGAGCTTTGAAAACATTTGTATTAATTTGGGCTTTGACAGGTGTACCGGTGACTGTTATTCCATTTGGTCCTGCAGCATAAACCGCCGGACAGGTAATGAATAATTGTGTAAAGAGGAACACCGGGCATATTATTCTGCCGGTCCACTTGTAAATAAATTTTTGAAAATTTGATTGCACTGTATATCACTCCATTTTGTATAAGTATGTAATTTTTATAGATTATATCAAAAGAGCCGTAAAAAAGCAAAACAAAGCCCCCGGAATTTTAAGGGTTTGTTTATTACATTCTTGCTTTTTATTTACCGTATGACTTTGTAAAGGTATTAACTATTAGTTCTAACAGCAAAAATCGTTCCAGCTTTAAAAATATTGACGGGAAAGCACTAAATAGGACGAATAGGATACAAGACCTTCAGACCCGTGCTTCAAGCGGGTCAAGCTTTAGACCTTAAAACTTTTATTTATCCATGTAAATTATTTTCCCAAAGTGCCAACGATAATGTAAAAAAATTAGTAACGACTGAAAAATATCGAAAAATTAACCTTTCCCAAAACGATAATGCGCTCCGCAACTCCCTTCGCTTGATACCATGCAAGGACCTACCGGATGTTCGGGAGTGCATTTTTTACCGAATAAACCGCATTTTTCAGGAATACAAATTCCTTTTAAAACATCCCCGCAACGGCATCCTGCCGGTTCTTCATTAGGAAAATCAGGGATATTAAATATGAGTTCCGCGTTAAAGTCAGCAAAATTATTATTAACTTTAAATCCACTTTTCAGTATTTGACCAAGCCCCCGCCAGTTAGTATCGGCAACTTTCAAAACTTTATCAATAACCTCCTGTGCTTTTTTATTTCCTTCAAAAGTTACTGTTCGTGTATATTGAATTTCTACTTTATGCTCATTATTTACAAGCTGGTCAATTATTCTTACCAACGATTCAAGCAAATCGCAAAGCTCAAATCCGGACACTACACACGGCTTTTTGAAATCTTCTTCTATAAATTTATAAGCGGCCGCTCCAATAATTGTCGTTACGTGGCCCGGAGCAATAAACGCGTCAAGTTTCACTTTTTCATCTTCAAGAAGCGCATGCATTGCCGGTGGAGTGAGTTTTCCCGCGGAGAGAAGGGAAAAATTTTTCAATCCGAGGTTTTTTGCCGCAAGAACTGCTGCAGCGTGTGTGGGAACTGTTGTTTCGAAACCTACACCGAATAAAACACATTTTTTGTCAGGATTTTTCGCCGCAAAATCTACCGCCTGCATAGGCGAGTAAATCATTTGCACCTTTTCACCCGAAAAAGCCGCGTCGGTAAGTGTTCCCAAACTGCCCGGAACGCGCATCATATCGCCAAAAGAAAAAACTTTTACATCGGGCTGCTTTGCAAGCCAAACAGACTTATCGATGGTTTTATTCGTGGTTACACAAACAGGACAGCCGGGCCCGGAAACAAGTTTAATTTTTTTCGGTAAAAGAGCATGAATTCCAAATTTGAACAGCGCAACGGTATGACCGCCGCAAATTTCCATAATAGTTTTCTGCTCGGGTAATTTTTCTGACAAATTATGAATCCTTGCAATTAATTTTTTTGCAATCTCAGGATTTCTGAACTCATCAATGTATTTCATTTTTTCTTAAATGGACATTATAGACTTAATAGACACTGCTCACTGCTTACTGCTTACTGACTACCAACTACCGAACACTGAACACCTTTCCGGCTTTGCCGGAATCCGCAGCCAGCGGCAGCGGCTACAACCGAACACCGAAAACTAACCCTCCATACTTTCCTCATATTCCCGCCACACGGAAAAAGTTTTTTCCGCTTCTTCAGTATCAAGCAGTGAAAGCGCGAATCCTGAATGCGCGATTACATAGTCACCGACTTTTGCGTTTTCGACAAAAGAAAGATTAATTTGAATCTCACTTCCGCCGAATTTAACAAGAGCGTTGTTTTCGTCAACAAATTTTATTATTTCACCGGGTAATGCTAAACACATGTTACTATTTATTAATTGTTAATTACAATTTATTATTTATTAATTTATTTACTTTTTTCATAACTCGCCATTACCGCTTGCCCAAAGGAAATGCCCGCATCGGACGGCGGTAGTTTCTTCGGCAGCACGAATTTAAAGCCGGCATTTTCAAAAAGATTTTTTAAATTAGAAGTCAGCCGTTTATTAAAGAAAACACCGCCGCTTGCAACTATTGTTTTTTCGTCGGTTGTCAGTTGAATGCACAGTTCAAAAACCCCTTTTGCGATTGAGTCATGAAAAGCCGCCGCAATTTCCTCTTTTGAAACTCCATTTCTATAATCATTAAGAATTTGTCTGACCATTGGCTGCCAATCCATCTCAAAGAGTCCGTTTTTATTTTTTTTAGAAGGCAGATGATAATACCTTTCAGGAAAAACGTTTCCGGCGGTATTTTCAAGCAAAATCGCCGCTTCGGCTTCGCTTTCCGCAAAATGGCAAAGGTCAATTAACGCGGAAACACCATCAAATAATCTTCCAAAACTTGATGCTTCGATTTTCTGCAAATTTTTATTCTGCAGCATTTGATTTACAATAGCCCATTTCTCTTTTGAAACAGAAACGGGTTTCTTTATCTCAATTCCTACCGCATTGGCAAGCGAAAGAGCAAGCCGCCACGGTTCGCGAATTGCCGCCATTCCGCCGGGGAGTTCGATTGGCATCAGCCGCGCAACTCTTTCAAATCCTTTAGCAAGGCTGCCGGTAAAAATTTCACCGCCCCACATTGTTCCGTCAGTTCCATAACCTGTTCCATCAAAAGCGAGACCGATAAAATTTCTCGATATTTTTTCCGCTGCGGCACAACTTGCTATATGAGCTTCATGATGTTGAACACCTATTCGTTCAGCATTTGGCCACAAATCGAGTCGTAGAGCTGTTTTGGTTGAAATAAAGTCGGGATGTAAGTCATAAGCGATAATTTCCGGTGAAATCCCGAGCTTAAGCGGCAAATTTTTAATTAAAAAAAGAAATTTTTCATAATTATCCGCATTTTCCAAATCAGACAAAGGATAAGAAATAAATGCCGTTTGCCCTTTCACGCAGCAAATCGTATTTTTCAGTTCTCCGCCAAATGCGAGAACGGATTTTTTAAAAAGTATTTTTAACTCAATCTCAAAAGCAATATCACGCATTTTTTCGTTGATTTGCCGGCAAAGTCGCTTTTCTTAATCTAATACTCTTTGGCGTTACTTCTACCATCTCATCTTCTTTAATAAAATCTATCGCGTGCTCAAGGGTCATCGGAGTAACGGGAGTAAGCAAAACGCTGTCATCTTTTCCCGCTGCACGCATATTAGTAAGTTTTTTTCCTTTACACGGATTTACATTAAGGTCGTTATCGCGATTGTGTTCGCCGACAATCATTCCTTCATAAACCGGATCGGTGGGCTGTACAAAAAGAGTGCCGCGGGGCTCTAAATTGTATAATGCGTAAGCTACCGCGTTTCCCTGCCGGTCGGCAACGAGGGACCCTGTTCTTCTTGTTCTGATATCACCGTGATATTCTTCATAACCGTCAAGATAGGAATTAATAATTCCGGTTCCGCGTGTATCGGTCATGAATTCATTTCTATAACCTATCAATCCACGCATCGGGATTAAAAATTCT
>QMOL01000023.1 GCA_003648225.1 Chlamydiota bacterium | reverse complement strand
GCTGTCGCAGAAATTCTTTATTACTGCACTCCAAATCCAACGTCTAACGTCAAACGTCCAACGTCAAATTTCAAATCCCTAACTTATCTTCCTCAATTCATCACAGTAATATCTTACCAAATCCCATTTCGCGTCCGGCGGGATTCGATGGTCGGGACACGGAATATATCCGCCGAGTTCAATCAACGGTTTTAGTCGTTTGATTTCGTCATCAATTGCTGATTTATCTTTCGCGAAAACAGTTTTGTTCATTCCGCCGACACCCCTTAACTCTTTACCGTATTTTTCGCGCCAGGGGGCTATGCTCGCGTTCCATGTCCCTACTTCAATTGGGAACATTGTGTTAACACCGTTTTCCAACCAGATATGGATAAGAGAATCTATCCAACCATCGCAGTCAAGCGAAACGATATCGATTCCGTATTCATTAAGGAGAGAGGTAATTCTTTTGTAATGCGGTCCGACTTTTTCCTCAAAAACAGACGGAATAACGAGAGGCCCATTTTTGAAGCAGATATCTTCCCAGAAATGTCCAAAATCAAATTTCGCACCGCTTTCTAATGCAAATTTAACGTTTTGATAGCATAAATCCGATGCCGTTTGAATTACTTCATCGTAAAGCGGTTCATCATCAACAAAAAGATAACTTATCATTTCAACTCCGATAACATCACGCATGTGACCGAACAAACTTCCGCAGTTCAGACCGTACATGTAATCACGTTCATCGGCTTTCAGGAATTCGAGTCCACCTTGGTCAAACGGAATCATCTCACCGTTTTTTAAAACGCCGGCTTTGGTAACTCGCTCCTTATTCCACTGATATCTTGGTTTATAATGTTTTTCCCAGGTTTCGCGGTCTTTAAACAGATGTTCAATTTCGGCGGGAATACTTCCTGCCTCGGGTTTTTCAACTGTAACGACGCCGAACATATTTCTGACGTGTTTAGTTCCATCGGGAAATTCTTCAATGATTTCGCGTTCGAAAAGCGGGTCGGGATAGTAATTTGTATGGAAAACTGAAAACCAGTTACAGTCAAAACCGAGTTTTTCGCCTATTGAAACATCACTCGGATTTCCATCACTCCAGGTTTTGGCTTCTTCTTTTGTGATATGACCTTCTTCAGCCCATTTATCAAGCGTTTCGTTCCAGTAGCCGAAATGAACTGCCGGCATATGGTCATAAGGTTTATAATGCAGGATTGCGTTAATTCTTTCTCTGTCAGTCATTTTTTTGTGTTGGTTTGGATTAGTTGTTTATTTGGTGTTTGACCAAAAACCCCTTAGCAATGTGATATTATAACATTTCTGATTATAAAATCAAGTGTTTTGAAAGCACAATTGACCTTTAGAAACAAAAACGGTATAATAATCAGTTAACTTTGACACAAAAAATATGATAAAAAACAAAAGAATACTAATATCGCTTCTTATTTTTTTCTCTGTAATAGCATTTGCTGATAATACAAATAAAACACTTCGCGTTGCTACTTATAATTTAGAAAACTTTTATGACCGTTACGATGATCCATATAATTCAAAAGATTCGCGGATTGATCAGAACACGGCGCCAAAACCCGCGCGCGAATTATACGCGCTGTCTAAAGTGATTAAATCAGTCAATGCGGACATAATTGTTTTACAGGAAGTTGAGAATCGTGGGTTCTTAAATGAATTTAACAATTCCTATCTTCGTGAGTTGAAATATAAATACGTTGTTCTTATAGAAGCAAACAGCAGCAGAACGACAAGAGGCAGAGGGATTGATGTTGCCATGCTGAGTCGTGTGCCGATTTATTCAGCGACAACATTTCAGTATTACAAATTTCCTCTCAATAGAAAAAGCACAGCATCGTTCAGCAGAGATTTTTTGTATGTTAAGGCAAAGCCGGAAGGATTTCCTGAATTAAATCTTTTCGTTTTACATCCGATATCACAACGCGGCGGTGCTTACGCACATTATCGGCGCATTGCTGAAGCTCGCGGAGCAGGTGAGGTTATTTCTAAAGAACTTGGCAAAGAAAAAAACGCGTGGATAATTATTGCAGGAGATTTTAATGATTCACCGGAGAGCGAATCGTTGAAAACTTATTTGAACATTCCCGGCATTCCATTAAAACGAATTCCGGCGTATGATTCCAAAAGAAAGAAATTTACTTTTTACGCTAAAAGTGGTGGTTATCCGCCGTCAACGCTTGACCATATTCTTGTGAGTAAACCGGTAGAAAAAGCACTTGTTAAACCGGAAGCGAAAATTTGGAACGATAAAACAGCGGCAATAGCTTCAGATCATCGACCTGTTTATATTACTTTGAACGCGCCGCGATAAAATGGAAATTGGAAATTTGCATGACGCCCGGAGTATGCCGGGAAAAATTGTCCGTTGGGCCCGTAATTAGAACAAACACGCTTATAAAACTATAAAACCAATCAATATTTAACCCCGGAACACGGGGCATTAACGCCAACTCTAAAACATTATGAAAACAAATAAAGGAATTTCCTGTCCGAGTTGCGGCCGATTTGTCGGCGCGCATGACCGTTGTCCGTATTGTGGAACAGGATTACAAAAAAGAGTTTCACTAAAATCATTACGATATATTTCATTAATTGTTGCGATTGTTGGACTTGTCTGTCTTCAACTTATGGCAATGAGTCGGGAAACTCCGGCAAAAGAAATCAGCAGCATAACTCCCGCGATGAATTTTGCCTACATAAAAGTAAAAGGAATTGCCACGCGACCGATGAAATATTACCGGACCGGAGACAAAGTTTCAAGCTGCTATATTTATCTTAAAGATAAAACGGGAATTATGCGCGTAACGGCTTTTCGCCAGGTTGCTGAAAAACTATATAATAAAGATATTTATATTGTTGCCGGTGATGAAGTTGAAGTTTCAGGGAAAATAAGAGTGGTTGAAGGTGACAAAATAAGTATGACGCTTGAAGTACCTGACCATCTTAAGATCAAGCACAAAGACTATGGCAAACCTCAAAATACGGCGGCAAAATCAAAAGTAAACCATAAAAAACAAATTATAAAACTTTCTGATATTTCCGCGAATGATGTCGGTAACAATGTTTTAGTCGAAGCGATAATTTCTGAATTCAGTAAACCGCGTGAAGGGTCAAAAGCTCCTTACAGGCTAATCATTGAGCAAGAGGGAACAAAATTACCTGTAATTTTCTGGCAAAATACTTTTTCTCGCATCGCAATGCCCGAAAAATTAGTTTCGGGATCAAAAGTACAGGTGGAAGCGACTGTTGGACAGTATCGTGATAAAATCCAGCTCCGTCTAAAACGCTCAAACAATCTTATTTTTTTAAAAGCGGAAGCTGTTGCCGCTAAAGTGAAAAATAAAAAATCTAAAAAACAAATTCTTACTCCACAGGAAGCTTTTGAACAGCCAAAAGGCAGCAGAATAACGGTTCGTGGAAAAGTGGTGGATGTATTTTTCCCCGGCGAAAATTCACGCGCGCCAAATAAAATTTATTTTGAAACCGATGATGGAAGAATTCCGGTTGTTTTTTGGCCGTCAAGAGTTGTTCTTTCGCAAGAACAAATCCCCTCGGTCGGCGCGGAAATTGAGGTTAATGTAACAGTAAGCGCCTACAAGGAAAACAAACAGTTAAAATTATCACGCGCGTCAAATTATAAATTAATAAGTGCGGGAAGAGAAGCCGATAAACCGGAGAAAAGTAAATTTATGCCATTGGATGAACTATGGGATGCGCAGGTTGGGTCTTTTGTTAAATTAAAAGGTCAAACGGTAAAAGTATATGAATCACAAAAAGAAACGGCACCGTTTAAAATTATTGTCGCGGATAATGAAAGTAATACTGTTACCGTTGTTGCGTGGCCTGATGTCTGGAATTCTATTCCTGAGAGCAAGCGTCCGAAAGTTGGTGATAAAATTTCATTGAAAGGAAAAGTTAAGAAATATAAACAGCGAAAACAAATTCAGCTTAAACGCGCTGAAGATATAATTTGGAATTGATATAATTGCTTTAATTTTTAATTTACCTAAAATATACATATGCCTTTTTTAATGCTAAAAGTTTTTTTGTCTACCGTTGCCGGAACACTTGTTTCGATTGTTATCGGTTGCTTGCCGGCTATGCATGTTTATAATGTCGCAACGTTATTTATCGTTTTTTATGCCGCTGTATCTAAGAGCGTGCTTGGCTCCGATCCGTATGTAATGATGCCGTTTATGATGGGATTAGTTGTTGGATGGGCAATTCTAAATACTGTTCCAACAGTATTTCTCGGCGCACCCGATGAAAGTTCAATGCTGATGGTTTTCCCAACGCAAAAATACCTTATGCAGGGACGAGGGTACGAAGCGACTGCTTTAACAGCTGTTGGCGCACTTGGCGGGGTTATATGTTTGCTTGCCGCTTCACCTTTCTTACCGAAAATTATGCCGATTGCGCGGCGGGTGGTCGGTCCGAATATTTTCTGGATCCTTATGCTGATTATCGTTTACATGGTTATGTCGGAATTTCCAAAGGGTGGAGATCACGGAGACACGCGTTTGGCAAGATTATTAGACGCTTGGAAATCGTTAAGCGCCGGAATTTTAACTTTACTTCTTTCAGGCTGGCTGGGATTTATTTTAATAAGAAAACCGATAACTACCGAATACGCCTTCTCAAATATTATGCCTGCGTTTATCGGGCTGTTTGGAGTTCCCTGGGTAATTCAAAATATAATTTCCGGCACGGAGGTTCCAAAACAATACTTCCCAAAATCAATTGATTGTAATGGATTTATAATTTTCCGCGGAGTTAGCGCGGGGTTTCTTGGCGGATTCTTTGCAGCATTTTTCCCCATAGTTACAGGCGGCATAGGCGGATTGCTTGCCGGTCATGCCACTGCTCAAAGTGATGAACGTTCGTTCATTATTTCGCAGGGGACTTCAAAACTTGTTTATTATGTTGGCGCTTTTATGTTGTTTTTTGTTCCTATGGCACATATCACGCGAGGCGGTCTCGCGAATATGCTGCAAACAATGTTCGTTCCAAGAACCATGGCGGATTATTATATGGTTATTGGCGCCGTTGCAATTAGCGGGGCTCTTGCTTTTGTTTTGTTAGGAGTTATGTCGCGTGCAACAATTTGGCTGATTACAAAAATTGATTATAGATACGCATCGATTGCGGCGCTGCTCTTTATGGTCGGTATCGTATTTGGAATTACAAGATTTCAGGGATTGCTGCTTATGACTGTTGCTACCGGGATTGGAATGATACCGATTGTTTTACATTCGCGACGAAGTAATTGTATGGGAGTGCTGTTGATTCCCGTTGCGCTTGACATGGCGGGATACGGCCCCGCAATAGCAAAATTTATGGGATTGATTTGAAAGGGATGGATTGACAGGAGATATGTTTTATTATGCAAAGAAAAAATGTAAATAGAGGATATATGACTTTGTATGTTTGGAAAAATGCTATTTTATTGTATAAAGAAGTATGTTGCATTTTTACATTATTCCCTTATAAACTGAAAAGAGTTGCTACACAAGAAATAGCTTCTACCGATTCTGTTCATCGCAACATTGCGGAAGGGTATTGCAGGAAGTCAATAAATGAATATCTCCAGTTTTTAAATATTGCAAAAGCTTCACTTGGAGAAACCGTATCAGGAATTTATGCCTATTATGATACAAATCAAATTAACAAAGAAGATTTTGAAAAATTAGATAAACTTGCTTATTTAATAGAAAATCAATTGATGAATCTCATAAAATCTTTAGAGAAAAAAGGGGGAGATGGAAGTTGGAATGATTGCCTAATGTTAATGGAAAAATCGGGCTGCTATATAACCTCACCTCCATCCACTAATCCACTAATCCAATTCTTATGAAAGGTTTTACTCATTTTATTTCAGCTACCGCAATCGCCACCTGTATCCCGGGCGCAGCGGAATATGCCGTAAATAATACTTCCTATATAATTGTTCTCGGCGGCGTTTTCGGTATTTTGCCGGATACACTCGATTTCAAACTTAACCGCTTTACTCATAAATATGATGAACTTTATGATCCGGGAGAAAATCCTGATCCGAATGATATAGCGGCGGTAGTTGCGAAATGGCTTGATGTTGCTTATGCGGAAAAAAGAAGTGTTTTTCTTCATCTGCACACAATAAAAGTTGGTGCGGATCTGTGGCGGGAATATCTGGTGCGTTTTAAAGAAGACTCAAGGGAAATCGAAGTTGAAATCGGCGGAATCGTGAATACAGGAAAAGTCCCTGTTCCGAACAGCGCTCCGGAAGTGCGAATAATTGGCAGAGCAAAAGTTTCCTGCGATTTTAAGCAAAATTATTCAACGGTAACAACTGTAAATATTTTCAGCGGACCAAGCTTCGGTTTCGTTCCTAAAAATAACGCCATAGATATCCAATTTATTCCTTGGCATCGCGGCTGGAGTCATAGTCTTACTTTCGGCGCTCTTTGCGGAATTGTTGTTTGGGTAATTGTTGCCCTGTGCACAAAAAACTGGCTTTATCCGGGATGGATGTTTGCCGCAGTGGTTACTTTCGGATTGTGGACTCATGTTCTTGAAGACCAACTCGGCCACCTTGGCAGTAATTTATTTTATCCTTTCACAAAAGAACGCTCAGAAGGTTTTCATCTTATGCACGCGAATGACGCGATACCGAATTTCCTTACTGTTTGGCTTTCCGTTGCCGCAATTTTCTGGAATATGTATCGTGTTCTCCCGCAATCCGACAATACGCAAATTCATATTAACGGATTGCGTTATTTACTTTATGTGGTAATTATTCCTGTCGGATTATTACTTATTGGAGCATTTATTGCGAAAAAGAAATCATCCGACCAGGAAGAAATTCATCGCCCTGAAGAGCAGGAAGAAGAAGTTGCAATGTGATTGGGGTTAAAAGATTGTTCGTGCGACCAAATAAAGTTTTCATCAATAAGTTAATTCAGTGCCTTGAAAATAAATTTGCTCCAAAGAGCAAATTTACTCAGGCGTGCCTGCAGGTAAACATAACGGCACGCCAGCTTGACAATTTGGCAAAATTACCATATAATATCTGTCATGAATATTAATTTGAAATCTAAATATGATGCACGCGTTAAAATCATCAAAGCAATGGCGCATTCAACCCGTCTTTTCATCGTTGATGAATTATCAAAGGGTGAAAGGTGTGTTTGTGAATTGCAGGAAATGATTGGTGATGATTTTTCCACAGTTTCAAAACATTTGACAATATTAAAGAATGCGGGATTAGTTTTAAGCAACAAACGCGGGAATCAGGTTTTTTATAAAATTGATGCAACATGCGCATGCAAGATAATTTGCTGCGCGGATAATATAATTAAAAATAAACTTAAAAGTGAAACTAAAATAGCAGGGTTGAAAACGAGTATCCGGTAATCGGTATTCAGAAACCTTATAACTCAACTAATTAATACAATAATACAATAATTCAACGTATTTTGTCCCGAAAATCGGGACACGCAGTAAATGCCGCTGCCGCGTCTTTATTACTGCACTCCATATCCAATAATCCAATAATCCATCTTATCATTATGTCAGACAAAACTAAAATACTTATAGTTGGCGGAGTCGCAGGCGGAGCTTCAACAGCAGCACGCGCAAGACGCCTTTCCGAGAATGCAGAAATAATAATGTTTGAACGTGGAGAATATATTTCTTTCGCTAACTGCGGCTTGCCGTATCATATCGGTGGAGAAATAAAAGACCGTGACAGATTGCTTGTGCAAACGCCTGAAGCAATGAACAAAAGGTTTAAAATTGATGTTCGGGTCAAAAATGAAGTGTTAAAAATCAATCGACAAGATAAGTCGATTGAAGTGAAAAATCTTGAAACCGGTGAAACTTATCACGAAAATTATGACTATTTAGTTTTAAGTCCCGGTGCGGCTCCTGTTGCTCCACCCATTACGGGATCGGAATCAAGTTGTGTTCAAACGCTTAGAAATATGGCGGATATGGATGTTATTAAAAAAATTGTTGATGACCAAAATACAAAATCAGCAGTTGTAATCGGAGGTGGATATATCGGTCTTGAAATGGCAGAAGCTTTTATTAGAAAAAATATTTCTGTTACTCTTGTTGAACTTGCAAATCAGGTGATGGGAACTGTTGATCCCGAAATGGCTTCACCGCTGCATCGCGAATTAACTTTCCAAGGTGTAGATTTGCGCCTTGGAACTTCTGTAAAAAAATTCCACGATGTAGATGGGAAATTACATGTAACTTTAAGTACAGGCGAAACTATCGAAGCAGGAATCGCTATTCTGGCTATCGGTGTAAAACCCGATGTTCAACTTGCTAAAGATGCTGGATTAAAAATAGGTGAGCGGGGAGGAATAATTGTTGATAATCACATGAAAACTGAAGATCCGGCAATCTTTGCTGTTGGCGATGCAATTGAAATTCAGGATTTTATCGGTGGATTTTCTACTGTCATTCCTCTCGCCGGACCGGCAAACAGGCAGGGAAGAATTGCTGCAGATAATATTTTCGGTCGTGATATTATTTATAAAGATACTCAGGGAACAGGTATTTGTAAAGTTTTTGATATGACTGTTGGAATGACCGGCGCTAATGAAAAAACCTTAATTCGTATTAATAAAAAATACGAAAAAATATTCATCCATCCCGCAAGCCATGCAAGTTATTACCCCGGTGCGCATCCGATGTGTCTGAAATTAATTTTTGATCCCGAAAATGGTAAGATTCTCGGTGCACAGGCAGTTGGCGCTGACGGCATCGATAAACGAATCGATGTTCTTGCAGTTGCGATCCGATCCGGATTAACTGTTTTTGATTTGGAAGAGCTTGAACTTTCTTACGCGCCACCTTACGGTTCAGCCAAAGATCCAGTTAATTACGCTGGATTTGTTGCCGCAAATATTTTGCGTGGGGATTGTGCAATTTGTCACGTTAACGATATTTTAAATCCGGGAGAGAATCAGGTCGTTCTGGATGTCCGCACACGGGAAGAGGCCGATTTAGAAAAAATTCCCGGTTCAATTCTTATTCCTCTTGATGATATTAGAAATCGACTTAGTGAATTAGATAAAGAAAAAGAATATCTTGTTTATTGCCGTGCCGGTTTGAGAGGTTATCTTGCCTGTAGAATTCTTACACAGAAAGGTTATAAATGTTTGAACTTGACGGGTGGATTTAAATTGTTCAAAGCCGTTACTTCACCATCGCCAAAACTTGAGTCGCCGCTTAAAGAAATGAAGTCAGATACAGGAGTTGCTTCTATGCCGCATGCAGGAAGAATTGTTAAAGAAATTGACGCGTGCGCAATGCAATGTCCAGGTCCAATAATGAAATTAAAAGCGGTAATTAGTGAAATTGAAAAAGGTGACGAGGTGAAAATTTCCGCTGTTGATCCGGGCTTTCCGCCTGATGTGGAAGCTTGGTGTAAGAGCACAGGGAATGAGCTTATTAGCGTGAAAAAACATAATGGAGTTATTGAAGCGATTGTCGCAAAACAAACCCCGGGAAAACCGGTCGTTAAAGACCTTAGCAAAAAGAAGACTATCGTCGCGTTCAGCGGTGATTTCGACAAAGCAATGGCTGCTTTTATTATAGCTAACGGTGCTGCAGCAATGGGAAGTGAAGTTACTATTTTCTTCACTTTCTGGGGACTCAATATCCTTAGAAAAGATGCTCACGTTCCCGTTAAGAAAAATCTTATCGAAAAAATGTTCGGTATGATGATGCCAAGAGGTGCAAAAAAACTCGCTCTTTCTAAAATGCACATGATGGGTATGGGAACCACAATGATGAAAGGCATTATGAAAAATAAAAATGCTGCGTCACTGCCGGAACTTATTGAAAGCGCTAAAAATGCAGGCGTTCGTCTCGTTGCGTGCACTATGTCAATGGATATGATGGGAATTAAAAAAGAAGAACTCATTGACGGTGTTGAAGAAGGCGGCGTTGCAATGTATTTAAGTCATGCGGAAGAAGGCAATGTTAATTTATTTATATAATTTAACGTTCAATGCTTGACGATCAAAGCTTGAAAAAGCCCGGCTGATTTCAGTCGGGCTTTTTACTCGTCAATTAACAAACTTAAACAAAAACTTGGTACAGGCGGTACGGTTAAAAATGGAAAAAATGTCCAATCATAAATAATATCCGGCCACTGCCGGTCGTTTCAATCATAAAATCGTAAAATAATAATCTATGTCCTCACAAACCTTATTTCGCCCACCGGCAGAAGCCAACAGTTTAATAATACGCATAGCGGAAGGATGTCCTTGGAATAACTGTACTTTCTGTGGAATGTACAAACAAGTGACTTACCGTTTACTTTCATTTGAAGAGATCGAAAGTAATATAGCTGAAGCTTATAAAATCAATCCATTATCGCGAAAAATCTTTTTGGCTGATGGAGATGTAATGTTACTCTCAACTGATAAGTTGCAGAATATTTTGCAGCTCATTAACTCAATTTTTCCAAGAGTTACTCGAATTAATGTTTATGCCAATGGCGGTTCGATTTTAAGTAAAACAGACGCCCAACTTTTATTATTAAAATCGCTTAAATTAAATACTCTTTATATGGGACTTGAAAGTGGGGATGAATTAACACTCAAAAATGTAAATAAAAAAGATTCGGCTGCAGATATGGTTGCTGCTGTTCAAAAAGCTCAAAAGGCCGGCATGCGTATGTCTGTTATGATTTTAATCGGTTTAGCCGGTCAAAAAAACTCTAATAGACATGCTAATGAAACAGCTTCTGCTCTTAATATGATGCAACCTAAACTCCTTTCGGCTTTACGAGTAATACCTATTCCCGGAACTAAACTTTTTGATGAAGAGCAAAACGGGATTTTTTCTCAACTTACTGAATTTCAATCAATAGTTGAGTTGCGTGAAATAATATCAAAATTAAAATTGAAAAATTGTGTTTTTAGAGCTAATCATTCTTCAAATATTTTACCTCTTGAAGGTAGATTTCCTAAAGATAAAGGTAGAATAATTTCAGAACTTGATTATTTGATTGATTCGGGAATGTTATCTAAAACATCTCCGGCAGAATCTCCACTATGGTTATAAAGCAACGACTTGTTTTATTCTCAACAAATTTAAAATAATGGGACAACCGATAAATATTGAAGTTCCCCTACAGGGAACATTTTTGGATTATATAGTTCCCAGGGCGATGCCCTGGGCTACATTAATTTTGCCTTACAGGCAAAGCTTTAGTTCAAGCAATGTATGTGATGGTAGTGAAATGGATTTTAAGAGATAACTAAAAATATAGTTATTTTATTTCAACTTTTCCTATTGAGAAATGATCAACATTTTCTCCGTAAATATAAACATTTTCTAAAGTTAGTGGAGCAGCATTATGTGTCGCAAAATGAGAAATTTCATTTTTGCCGGAAATATCACGAGTTACAACCATCCCGCCGGAAAGAACAATATTTGTTGCTCCTTTCACCGCAACAACATTTTTTGACACCGAATTAGTACCGTGAAGTTCAGTCCAAAAAATACAATTAGAAATTAGAGTATTTTTACATCCTGTGAAAACAGCACCATAAACTATTTTATTATTACTGACATTTGAAATAGTTTTTAATGTAATTCCCTCAACATAAAGATTTTCATTGTAGGGGAGCTGCATACTTATTTGATAGCCCGGTTTGTCAGCTTTAACAACGATCCACGGATTTCCTTTCCCGATGATTTCGACATTTTTTTTATAATAAATTAGCCATTCAGCACCGGGATTTTTTTCATAATAATATCCGGGATAAATTATGATTTTATCATTGTTGCGGCATTTTGCGAACGCGGCATAAACACTTGTAAAGGAATTGGTTTTATTACCACTTATTTTATAAACGATAATGGAAGTTATTTAATAAAGTACTAGACTTTTAATATAAGCCCATGACTTTAGTTTCACTAATTATTTTTCTCCACGACTAAAGTCATAGGTTAATATTGTTTGGAAATTCTATTTTAGCAGCAATTAAAGCAGTTATAAACTTTTCTATTCTTTTCTTTTAGTTAGTGCTTTAATAATTAAAAAGCTATGTAAGAGCCTTAAAAATTACTGTGAGGGCGGATTTATTATTTGCCCAAGATACGGATTAACTTCCCATTATTTTCTTGTTAGTCTTTTCAGCAGGAGTTCTGTATGTCCGAAGAGGTGATTTTGTTCTTCAGAAATTTCACGGCTATATAAAGATTCTTTCATAAGTCCTGAATGTTTATCTTTTAGTCGCGCGATTTCACCTCTCAGCAAAGCTATTTCCTGCTTTTTAGGCGAATGACTGAAGATTTGTCTTACATGAACAGCGTGAATAGCAAGTCGTGCGTAAAATTCAATAAAAGCAAGGATTTCTCTTCTGCGAGGAGGTTTTAGTTCACCTATAAGTTTAATTATCCTTTTTCTATCACGTGTGATTTCCGCGTTGGTTGCGCCGGAAAAATAATCTTTAATTTGGTAATGTTGAATTTGAGCCAATTTTTTTTCATTAGAACCGAAAAAGAATAAAGGCCATTTGCCCGAAAAATTTTTTTCGTCAGAATTCGATATGTTCCAGGCAAATTCTGCAGCTGCGGAAATAGCAAACCAAGTAGTGCCTATGTGCATTCTTCGTGAGCCGGACATAAAGTCAACAGGATATCCGTTAATTGGTTTAACTGCAGCTGCATCAATGGTGGTTGAGGAACAAACAAAAAGACCGTTTGCCGCTGATTTTTTAACAATTTTAGAAGCTTCAATAATATTCTGAATAGCTCTTGATGTGTCACGCGCAAATTCATTGTCAGGGAATTGCAAAATAGTGGCTGAAGCCGCAGGTGTAAGACCTGTATCACTAAAAAGTTTAATTTGTTTTGAGAGTTCGGTTTGTGTACTTGTATGACTGGCTACAATCACGGTTTTTTCCGGAAGTTCTGACAGAACATCAGGGCATTTATTAAATAAATTTGCCCAGACAATCGGTGTTTTTCCTTTGTTGGCAAGTAATTTGGCAATAGCGGCAAGATAAGATGCTTTTTTTTCGTATAATGAATCGTTATCCTCTACATTGGAAGTGATATTTGCGGTGCCGAGGAAAATCTTTTTACTTATATGATTTGAAGATAAGTCATCAAGCAAACCGGCAATGAATTTAACAGCTTTATTATTTGATATATCAAGTTTTCTGTTTTTGAAAGAAATGGCATCAGATTTTACAGACAAATTGCTATATGGTTCAAGATCAAGAATATAATCTAACTGTCCGAGAATATTTTGATACGGAATTAATTCTATACCAACATCATTGGCCGCTTTGTTCAATTCCGTGATCTGTTCTTTTGAGAAATGAATATCGCCGGTCACGAATTTTTCTTTTGAAAACGGAAAAGTATCCTGATACTCAATAACTACAGTATTAAATTTCAATTTTGCAAGTTCGCGGAAAAGAGTTTTTATGTAAGAGGCTTTATATTTATGTGAGCGGAGGTCGAGATGGTATGAACGTGTTTTAATGTCAGGAGTATCCTGAATAATTCCGCACGGGATTTTATTTTCGCATTGTGATAAAATCTGGAGCAGTGATTGATAGCCATGAAATAATCCGTTAATACCGCCGCCAAAAACAATTATTCCTTTTGTACCAATTTCAATTTTATATTCCTGCTCGGAAAATTTATCCACTTCAATAAATTTTACTTTAAGACCTACGGACACTAAAGATTTTTCCACGCGAAGCGGAAAGTTTTTAATAGTTTTATCAAGCGATTGCAACACTTTCCCGGATAATCTTTTTCTTAGATTAAGGGTTTGCTGATTAAATTTTGCCGATTTCGGTTCCGGTAGAATTTGAACATTTATCATAATTTACACTATATTTAAAGGTTATATATAAAAATAACAAAAACACGAAAAAAAGTCAATGGAAGAAATGCAATTAAGATTTAATCGTATTGCTTAAAATTGTACTGTTAATAAAAAAATTCAATCATCCAATGGACTTTTTATCCCAAGAACGTTCCGTTTGGCTACATGGGTGTAAATCATTGTTGTTTGTAAACTTGAATGTCCCAGCAATTTCTGAATTGTACGAATATCTTTTACTGCTTTGGCAAATGCTCGCTGGAATATAACCGGATGAACATGGTGTCGGCGAACTTTTTTACTTATCGGGTCAAGTGATAATTTCCGCCCCGGAAATAACCATTGCCATTCCCATCTCGTTCCGGCTTTTTGATATTTACGTTCAAGTGCGTTTGGAAGCATAACACCCGGCACTTTATGCCTGCGGTCATCTTCAAAGATTCCGCGTGAATACTCTATTTGCCGCAATAATTCATTTCTAACTGATTCAGGTAAAAGTGTACACCTGTCTTTATCTCCTTTCCCACAGCGAACTGTAATTATTCCCCGTTCAATATCTACATCGCCGATACGTAACTGCAAACATTCCCTTAGTTGGAGTCCGGCTCCGTAAGTTAATTTTGCCATTAGCAGAGGAATTCCTCTCATCTTTGCAAAAATCTTTTCTATTTCTTCGCGGGAACACACAACCGGAATGCGTTTTTTTACTTTTGCGCGAACCGTATCTTCAATTTTAAAATCGTTTTTTCCTAATCCGTTACGAAACATAAATAGTAATGCATTAAATGCCTGATTTTGGGTTGAGGCGGATACTTTTCTCTCAGTTGCAAGATAACTCAAAAAATCACGCATATCTTCAGGTGTTAATTCTTCGGGTCGTTTATGATTAATAAAACTGTAAAAATTTCTTATCCATTTTAAATAAGTTTCTTCTGTTCGGCGAGATAAATGTTTTAATCTCATCGCGTTATGAATTTTATCGGCAAGAATTATCCATTCGGCCGCTGAATTAATTTTTTCGGCTGGAATTTCTTTATCATAAATTGACAAAAAATAGTTGTAAAGATTTAACGCGTAATTCGCTTGATTAACTTGCCATTCTTCATAAGTTTCGGCAAGATGTGACAAAAACCGATTTTTTTTCATGTTTAATGGCGATTCCCGGCTCGATTTTTAAATAATCACAGCAGAGATTAACCCATCGCACATAAAATTTTGCGATTGAGGGCGAGATGGAAGTTTTATCTTTTAGAAAGTTCTTAAAATGTTTAATTATTTCATACATACATAAATACCCACAAAAATAAAAGTTATATAATTATTTATAATAACAATTATACAACATTTAGTTATATTAATCAAGTGTTTGTTAATTTAACTTGACTTCCAGAAACATTTTTGATATTATACTCGTATTATTAACAAAGTCATATAATTATATAGTTATATGAAATAAATTCCACCCCTTTTAATGCAAAAAACTATGAAAAGATTAGTGTTACTTAGCGATCAAGTCAGCGGAAAAACTCAAGTCGATGAAGCTTCGATGAGCTTGTTCGCTTCTAAAAATCCAAAAATTGCATATATTCCATCGCAGTCTGATTTTAGTAGAAAATATTTTGACGAAAAAGTTGAATGGTATAAACAATTTGGCATAACTGATTTGCTCTACTTTGATATTGACCGAGAGTACGATGAGAGAAAAATAAACGAGCTTTTATCTTGTGACGGAATTTTTTTGTCAGGTGGAAACACTTACTATTTCCTAAATTCTCTAAAAAAGCGAAAATTGCTTTCGGATTTACGAGATTATGTTGAAAAAGGCGGCGTTTTGATTGGTGTTTCGGCTGGTAGCATAATCATGTCGAAAACAATTGATATAGCAATGCTACACGATGAAAATACGATTGGATTACAAGATTATTCAGCTCTTGGGTTAGTAACTTTCAATTTTTTTCCTCATCTTGACCACAATAGAAAAAAATACCTGAAAGAAATCATTGAGTATTCTAAAACAAGTAGATCAGTTATTTATGCTTGTGATGATGGCGATGGAATAATTGTCGATGGTAATAATATGCAATTCTTTGGCAAGGTGCTGAGAATAGAAAATGGTAAGATAACAATGGCTTGATAAATTTTTATTATATAATAGTGTATATATGATTCTACAGATTTAACAAAATTAGATTCAAAAGAAATATAAAACAAAAAATGAATTTAAAGATATAACAAAGTCGATGGACTGGACAGGAACGCGGTGCTTTTTTAGGCGGTTCCTGCCAGTCATCTCCAGCGTTAGCTAATTCAATCTCGCCTTTCACAAAAATTTATTTTGCGTTGACTTTGTGCGCACAATATTATATAATAAGATATGACTTTTGATTTTAGCAATAATAAAAAGAGAAAAATTTTTGAAGAAAGAGGAATAACTTTCCAAGATGCTATTGATGCAATTTCAGAAAAAGGGATACTTAAATACTTTGACCATCCCAACAAAGAGAAATATCCAAATCAAAAAGTTTTGGTTGTAGAAATAAATAATTATACATATTGTGTGCCACATATTATTGATAACGGAAAACTGTTTCTTAAAACTGTCATTCCAAATAGAAAATTCATGTATTTACTAGAGGAAAATAAATGATAAATTCAAATAAAAATAAATATTTAGACGAAGAAGAGAGAAATTTAGCAAAAGCTCTTAATAATCTTGATGTTACCAAACTTCCTACTCCAGATAAGAAAACACAAAAAATGTTTAAAAACGCTGCCACTAAATTTGTAAAACAAGAGGCAAAGATGAATATACGAATTAATCCACTTGAATTAGAAAAAATAAAAAAGCATGCAGCAATAGAAGGACTAAAATATCAAACTTTTGTTAAAAGTATTCTTCACAAATATCTTACCGGTCAACTTACTGAAAGAAAAATTAGCTAACAAAGTCGATGGACTGGACAGAAACGCGGTGCTTTTTTAGGCAGTTTCTGCCAGTCATCTCCGGCGTTAGGTGCCAAAACAATCTAAGGAGAATGGAAATGAATGTATTATGGGGATGTGTTACAGTAGCAATAGGTTTGATCATGTTCATATGGGGGCTCCGCAAAAGCGAGTTCATAATCTATCGTATTCTCGTTGCTCGTTCGAAGATTTTGTGGGGTGAGAACGTCCACAAGTTCTACCAAGTTGTAGGCATAATGATTATTGTTTTTGGAATACTGTTGGTTCGGGGGTATATCCCAATGAAATAGAATGCACCTAACAAATCGCTGCACTGGATTTTTACTCCGCTTCGCTTCGTAAAAACCAGTGAGCTCAAACGTTATATAATTAATTAGTTATGTGCGAATACAAGCCATATAAAAAGCCATATAATAATATTGACATAAGTTCTCCGATATGCTATAATATGCTATGAAAAGAAAATCAGATTTTGAATGGGATGAAAATAAAGATAAAAACAACCAGAATAAACATGGCGTTCCATTTGCTTTGGCACAACTTGTATTTTTGGACGAACATCGTGTAATTCTGGAAGATTTATCTCATAGCAAATCAGAAAAAAGATTTTATTGTTTAGGCAAGGTGGCAGAAGATATATTAACTGTCAGATTTACATATCGGAATAATAAAATAAGAATAATTGGAGCAGGATATTGGCGAAAAGGGAAAAAAATATATGAAAAAGAAAATTAAATATACTAAT
>QMOL01000022.1 GCA_003648225.1 Chlamydiota bacterium | reverse complement strand
TTGAAATGTCTCCTGCATTATGTGTTCTCCTCAATGGTTAATTGATTAAAACACTTATTATACTCTTTCTAAGGTGACATTTCTAAAAAACGCAAAGGTGACATTTTAACAAAATTTTAACAGATGATTTTATTTATCACGTTATGCTTATTAAATTTTACTGACAATAAATTTGCGTATAGCGCAAATTTTCTTGTTTGTTCCTGCAAGTTATCAAAAATCAGCCGGTAATTGAAGATAAATCCACTGTTTGATATAATAATAGTGTAAACTAATAACTCTGGAGGAAAAAATGGATCATTTTGATGAAGAAGGGAAATTAATAATTCCTGATAAAGATTCAATAAAAAACGAACTCGAAAAACGCGGATTGATAGGTAAAGAAGATTTACACGTAACACAGGTTTATTGCCCGAACGGTCATGAAATGGTTATGCCGGATAATGCTAAATTCGATGGCTTGCCGGGAATTAAACTTTTCCTAAAAGGTGAAAATAAAGAAGATATTGTTTATATATCTCCTTTTCTCAATAAGCGACAACGCACCGGCGGTGATGATTTTGGTCTTGGTGATAAACTTGAAGTAAGATGCCCGGTCTGCAATGAAAAAATGAGGGTTATCGGTCCGTGTGATTGTCAGTGGAACGGAGAATATGTAATGCTTTCACTCGATAAGAATCCGGATAATCGTAATGCTGTTTGCTTTTGCGATATATGGGGATGTCCGAAAGGGGATGTTCGCTTAGCGGGCGAAGTAGTAGCGGAATACATACGAGATTACCGACTGTAAGGAATTAAAATAGCATAAGCTACCAGCTTATGGATTGACCTAATGAACGTGCGTATTATTATGCAATTATGAATTATGCAATGAAATAATCCCGTCTATTCGCGGGGGTCATAATCAATAATCAATATTCAACAAGAAATAATCAATTTTCAAGTAAAGCACAACCCCAGCATACGCGGGGCGCTTACGCGAGCACAAAGCACAATGTTGCCAATTAAAGAATTCTTTAATTTTGAGAAATATCCTTTTGAACATGAAAAACTCTTTCATAGGGAAGGTGTTTCTGATGTTATTGACGCGTTAGACCAGATCGGCCCTTATTGCCAGGAATGGCTTGATGCGGTTCCGGTTAACTCGGCTGAAAATGATTGCGAAGTTAAACATAACAACTGGTCAAATTGTTTTTCAACAGGGAAATTTACTGTTATCGTTGAATCCTCAGCAGAATTTTCACCTGACAGAATTATCTCTGACGGTGAAGAAGGATTTATCTATATTTCTTCAAATACAAAAATTGTTGGTGGGACGTTTGACCTTACAAAAGGAAGTATTTTTATAGGCCAGAGTTCCAGTATTCAGGGAGCGTGGATTTGCGGTCCGACTATTATTGGGAAAAAAACAGTTGTCCGTCCCGGTGCTTATTTTCGCGGAAATGTTATTGTCGGGAATAACTGCACAATGCGCGGTGAATTGAAAAACACAGTTATTATGGATGAAACGAATTTTCCTCATCCTTCATATCTCGGCGACAGTATTTGCGGATACAAAACCCATTTTGGTAATCAGGCGACAGCGGCAAATGTAAATATTTTTGGTGGGAAATCGAGTATAAAAATTAAAGTTGACGGAGAAAGAGTTGATACCGGAAGAAGAAAAATCGGAATAATTATGGGCGATAAATCGCAAGTTGGATGCAACTCAGTTTCCGACCCCGGAACATTTTTGAAGCCCGGTACGATAGTATATTCATTATCAAGAATTAATTCGGGAATTTATGGTCCGAATGAAATTTTGAAAAACAAGCCGATGGAACACGGAGTGATTGAGAGAGTGGAACGATTGAAATAATTGGAAATAGAAATTTGCGAAGCGAGCGAAGCCTGTCGGTTGATAAATGGAAAAGAGACCGGCATCTGCTTTGTCCGTTAAGACTAATACACCGAAGCGGCAAATCAATACAAATAACGAATAACGAATAACGAATAACCTACTTATGGCTGATTCGAATTTTAAAATTAAACCTGTTAAACAGGGAAAAAAAATTGTTCTTACTCTTGAGTGTAGAACTCATGATGATAAGTGGATATCGCTTGGGTATCTACAACCTAAAGTAATTGTTTCCGGTCTTGATACTTTAAAACTTGATATTTTTACGCCAAAAGTTGAATGGCATGAATATGCAAAAAAAGGTCGCTCGATGATTCTTACCGGAAATGACGGTATAGCGCGAATTAAAACCGGAATTCATTTCCATTCACAGGATATTTTAAGAATTGAAACACGTATCAGTTTCAGTCGTCCTGTTTGTTTGGAAATAGCAAAAGATAATTTGACATTACCGGATTTTAATATCGATAGTTCATGGACGCCCCATCAAACACCTCTCCAAGAAATGTTGATAGGTGATATGGTTTTCCGTTCGCCTGGAGTAATAGTTCAAGATGCCGACCGAGTATTAGGAGTTTTTCCTAATTTAAGAACTTTGAGAAAGAATAGAACAATTCCTTATGCGATGAATTTTTCGGTTCGATCAAAAGAGATTTCTTTTGGATGTGTTCCGTACAAACTTTCAAAAAACACGTATTTAATTCATAATGAAGATGATACAATTAATGTTCCCCGTTCAACGGTTTCTTATTCATATTATATTTATTTTAAAAGTGGTTGCTTGAAAAATGAGGGTTACAGACATGTCGTTCATCGAATGGGGCAATTGAATTTTTCGATACAATCAAAAAATGCATCTGCACAAAAAGTTACTTTTGAGAAATATTGTGATTATGCCGGTAAATATTCGGTAAAACAACTTCAAAAGGACAATATTGCCTTGCATTTTGCTTTGCAAACCGCTTTTGGAAGTGCTCTTTTATCGAAACGGAAAAACGAACCAATACCGGCTGAAGTTGAAAATATAATCAAAAGCGCCCTTACCACACCACAAAAAAACGGATTGTTTAAGGTGATGCGGCAAGACAACAAGTGGATAAACGGAAGTGTGTTTTCTAATATGCCGCCACGATATAAAGACGAATCTGTTCGGCTTGCCGATTTATCGAATGTTTGCTATTTTTTGTGTCGTTTTTACAATGAAATAGAAAAGAAACATGAAATTCTAAATTTTGTAACAGTTTATGCCGAAAGATTAATATTGCTTCAAAAACACGGTGGGCATATCCCCGCTTGGGTGAATTATGAAACGGGGAAATCGCAGCGATTTTGTAATAAAAGCGCTGAAGTCTCTGTGCATACCACTTTTCTTTCCGAACTTGCAAAAATAAAACCGGAGAAAAGATATTTGAGTTGTGCCAGACGAGCAGCTAATTTTATTATTCATAAAATTTATCAAACCGGTCGATGGGAAAACACAGAATTGTTTTACACAACATCTCCGCAATGGAAATATAAAAAACCAAAACGGAAAGACGGAATTCAAGAATCTTATTCAGTTAGTGTGCATGCAATTCGTAATGCAGCTGATGCATTGCTGAAACTTTATAATTTAACGGGAACGTCCCGTTATTTGAGATTTGGAGAAAAGATATTAGCGCAATTGTCGCTTTACCAGCAAATATGGCAGCCGCCATTTATTGATTTGCCGTGTTCGGGTGGATTTGGTTCTATGAACACTGATATTCAATGGCTTGATTCTGTACAGTCTTTATCCGCGAAAACTTATTTTGATTATTATAAAAATACAGGTAAAAAAGAATATTTTACTCGTGGAATTGCTGCATTAAGAGCATCATTCGTTTTAATGAACTGTCCTGAAAACGAAGAATTTCTTGCTCAAATTAAAGACATGGGAGAAATAGATAAGGGTTATATTTTCCCCTATTGTTTTCCTTCTGTAAACAGAGATAAAATTATCCTGCCGGAAGCTGAAGATTTTAACTTTGCATCGGGGCAAGCGCTCTGTGTGACAGAAGAGATTCTCAATGAATATGGTGATTTATATGTTGATACAAAACGTCGCAAAGCATTTGGAATTAATGGTCTTAAAGTAAAAAAAGTTGAAAGCGATTTAGCAGGACTTGCAGTTTACGGCGAAGATTTTCTCGGTAAAGCGCGCACAATTTCAGTAAAAACTGATACCGGGATTTTATTTACCTCGAAAATAAAGAAATCATCTCAATTTGAAATACAGGTGTAGCTTTTCCGAGTTCGGCTTCTGTAACCGCTGCTGATGGCTGCGGTTGAAGATCCGCCATAGGCGGGATTAATCAAAAGCAAGAACTAGGCATTCCGGAATATGCGGGATACACATGCCGGTCATGTGCTTTTGTTATTTTTCTGTACCGGAACCGTTTTTTGTCATATGTTTTGCTATTTATTATCAATTGATTTTTCGCAAAAAAGTGATATATAACTGCCAAGTAAGAAGTGATTGACAAAAAACGGACATTCTGGTATAATTATACCAGAATAAAAACCATGATAAAATGAAACATAAAAATAAATTTAAAATTATATTCCTTTGCTTAATCAGTTATTTGGTAGTTCAGCCGCTCATATCAAATAGTTTAATTATTTTAAACACCATTTTTTTGAGCGGATTGATAATAATTTTCTTATTTACCCCGTATTTAATTTCCAGAAGTAGGAAATGGCTGGTCTTTGGTGTTGTAACTGTATCTGCTGCAGTTGTTTTACCATTGTTAAATTATAATAACAATGTATATTTTTACGCGACAAATATTTTCGGACTTGTAGCTTATTTTATTGTTATAATGTATATTTTTCAATATATTATAACGGAAGATGAAATAACTGATGACTTAATTTACGCAAGTTTATTAGGATATTTTATGATTGCAATAGGTTTTGCTCATGCTTATGGTGTATTAGGTAAATTAGGGTATCTTAAATTTAATCCGGAAGGGATTATGGCAGGTAAAAACAACTGGGATTATTTGTATTATAGTTTTTCGACATTAACAACACTTGGTTACGGAGATATTGTCCCTGTATCGCCTTTGGCGAGGAGATTATCGGGAATTGAAGCGGCAACAGGGGTGCTTTACGTAGCTGTATTTATCGGTCGTTTAATAGGAGTTCACAGTATTAAAAAGAAAGAAAAATAAATAAAATTAATAAACATAACAAAAACAATGAAGATTAAAATGAAAAAAATATTGATGCCTGCTTTGGCTCTGATGGTTATTGCATCACTCATTTCATGCTCTAAAAAAGTTGAAGAGAAAAAAGAACAAGTTTGGAATGTTAAAATAATGACAATTGGCTCAAACACTACTTCCGTTAATTATGATTATCCCGGACAGGTTAAAGCAACTGATTCGGCTGATCTTTCTTTTGTTGTTGCCGGTCGAGTGTTAGAATTACCTATAAAGCAAGGTGAAGTTCTTAAGAAAGGAGATATAGTTGCCAAACTTGACCAGCGGGACTTTATAGCTAATCTTAAATCAGCTAAAGCAGAATATGACCTTGCCAAATCGCAGTATGACAGTTATCAAAAACTTGTTGACAAAGGAGTCATTTCTAAAGATGAGTTTAATCAAAAGAAAAGAAACCTGGATGTTGCACTCTCAGATGTAAGAACAGCAGAAAAAGCACTTGAAGATTCGGTTCTTAAAGCTCCGTTTAATGGTTCAGTTGGTAGAAAATACATCGATAATCATCAGGATGTTGCTGTTAATCAGCCGGTAATACAACTTCAGAATTTAGTGAATCTTGATATCCTTATCAATATTCCTGAAAATGATGTGGCCAGAGGAAAAGGACGGGATACTATTGAAGATCTTGCAAAAAAAATCAAAGCTGAAGTAGCTTTTGCGTCAATTCCAAATAAGAAATACAGAGTGACTTTGAAAGAGTTTGGCACGATTGCTGATAGTGATACCCAGACATACCCTATTACATTTACGATGAAAAGACCGAACGATGCTAATATTATGCCTGGAATGACCGCGACGATAAGTATTCTTCCTTCATCATTATCCGGAGAAATTGAAAGAAAATCTTCGGCTATTTTTGTACCGATAAATTCTGTGATATCTGAACCTAATGGAACTCCGTTTGTATGGGTTGTTGATCCCTCAACAATGACGGTACAGAAAAGAGAAGTAAAAGTTGGAGAAATGAAAGATGGGAAAATGGAAATAAATAGTGGACTTAAAAAAGATGAACAAATTGTTGTTTCCGGAACTATGGCTCTATCACCCGGTGCTAAAGTAAAAAAATATAAGAAATTCTTTTAAATTTTACTCGATAAATTAACTTTCATTTCTCACATTTTAGACTTTTAGACACACTATTAAAATTATTATGAAAATAGCAGAAATAACAATAAAAAATAAAGTTATCACAACTGTTCTAATTATACTCGCTGTTTTCGGCGGCATAATTTCTTATCAACAGATGGGTAGACTTGAAGATCCGGAATTTACAATTAAGGATATTCTTATAACAACTATATACCCGGGAGCTACGGCTAAGGAAGTAGAAAAAGAAGTTACAGATGTAATCGAACAGGCAGCTCAACAACTTGGTCAGACTAAAGAAGTTGTTTCTGAATCGCATGTCGGATTTTCAACGGTTACGGTTACAATAAAAGATAAGTACGATAAGTACTCTATGCCACAGGTAAAGGATGAGTTGAGGCGAAAGATAGCTGATGCACAAGAGAAATTACCGCCGGGCTGTGGAGTTCCTATGATTAATGACGATTATGGTGATGTATATGGTGTATATGTCGCATTTACAGGAGATAATTACAGTATAGCCGAACTTTATGACTATTTAAAATTCCTTAAGCGAGAATTGTTGTTAGTACAGGATGTTAAAAAAGTAGAAATTTTTGGTAATATACCTGAAGTTGTTTATGTAGAGATGTTAAGAGAAAAAATGTCGCAACTTGGAATTACTCAACCACAAATATATAATGCTCTTTCCTCAAAAAATCTTGTTTCAGATGCTGGAAAAGTAGTTGCCGGAACCGATTATATTCCTATTCAACCATCAGGTGAGTTCACTTCTGTGGATCAGTTTGGAGACTTATTAATTAATAATGATCCTAAGAAACTTGTTTATTTACGCGATGTGGCTAAGATTACCCGCGGATATAAAGAACCACCAAATTATATTCAAAGATTTAACGGTAAACCGGCTTTAGCTCTTGGAGTATCATGTGTTGAAGGTGGGAATGTTGTTACAATGGGAAATGCCCTTGCTGTACGATTTAAAGAACTGAAATCCCAAGCACCGGCAGGAATCAAAAGCGGAATAATGGCGATGCAGTCCGAGTCGGTAACCAAAGCAGTAAATAGTTTTGTGATAAATTTAATTGAGGCAATACTGATTGTTATTATTGTTTTACTAATATTTATGGGACTGCGAAGCGGACTGATTATTGGTGCGGTACTTCTTATTACAATTTGCGCAACATTTATCGTAATGAAATCGCAAGGGATTATTCTTCAAAGAATTTCACTTGGTGCTCTTATTATCTCTCTCGGTATGCTTGTGGATAATGCCATTGTTGTTACAGAAGGCTTAATGGTAAAAATTCAGGCCGGAGAAGATAAAATTAAATCCGCAAACGAGGTCGTTAGCCAAACAATGTATCCATTACTTGGTGGAACACTTGTAGCAATTACGGCATTTGGTGTAATTGGATTATCTGATGATTCCACAGGGGAATTTTGTCGTTCGTTATTTGAAGTGGTTGGAATATCATTATTATTAAGTTGGATTACAGCAATTACTATAACACCTTTTTTGTGTACAACATTTTTTCACGCTAAGCCTAAAAAAGAAGGAGAAAAAAGTGAAGATCCTTACGCTGGCGGCTTTTTTAAGGCATACAAAAAATTCCTGAATATGTGCCTGCGTTTCAGATGGATTACCGTTGCTGTTATGGTTGGCTTGCTCATTATTTCGATAGTTGGATTTAAATATGTAGATAGAACATTTTTCCCGCCTTCTACTATGCCGCAGTTTATGGTTAATTTCTGGCTCCCTGAAGGAACAGATATTAGAGAAACAGAGAAAAAAGCTACCGAAATTGAAAAATATATTATGGGACTCGATCATGTAACCGATATTGGTACTATTGTAGGTCAAGGAGCTGCTCGATTCCTTTTAACATTTACCGCTGAGAAAAATAACAGTTGTTATGCATATTTTCTTGTTTCTGTAGATGATTCAAAAGAACTTTCAAATTTAATGCCTAAAGTTCAAAAATATCTCGATGAAAATCAACTTGATGGAATTGCTGTTGTACAGCCTTTTGAAATGGGACCTGGTGGAGGAGCTAAAATCGAAGCGAGATTTAGTGGACCTAATGGAGAAATTTTACGCGAAATTGCTAATCAAGCTATAGATATTATGTATGCTGACGGTGGAGCAAGAGGAATTCGCACGGATTGGAGACATATGATTCCGGTTATTCAACCTGTTCTTTCTGAAGTACAAGCTAGGCGAGTTGGAATTGAGCGTCCTGATGTATGCAAAACACTACAAATGTCTTTTGATGGAACTAAAGCAGGAATTTATCGCGAAAGAGATGAACTTTTGGATATAATAGCCAGAGCACCAGAGAACGAACGAAATGATATTTCTGATATGAATAATATACAGATATGGAGTCCGGCAGCGGAAAAAATGATTCCTCTTAGGCAAGTTATTTCAGGATTCGAAACTATATTTGAAGACAGTATAAGATTTAGAAGAGATCGACGACCTACTATTACAGCTCAGTGCGATCAGAGAGCCGGTCCGGCAACTCTTCTGCTCAGCAGAATAAAACCTAAAATTGAGGCTATTAAACTGCCACCGGGCTATAATCTAGAATGGGGTGGAGAATTCGAAAACTCTAATGATGCCCAAGCAGGAATTGCGGCAAATGCGCCATTGTTTTTAATCACAATGGTTTTAATAGTAATTTTCCTCTTTAACTCTATACGACAACCTCTTGTTATTTGGTTGACCGTTCCTTTTGCTATGATAGGAATTACAGCAGGTCTATTGATAACAAAACAGCCGTTTGGTTTTATGGCATTGCTTGGAATGTTAAGTTTGGTGGGAATGCAGATTAAAAATGCAATCGTATTAATCGATGAAATAAATTCTCAGCTTAAATTGGGGAAACAGCCGTTAACCGCTATCCTTGATTCTGCGGTAAGCCGCATACGGCCCGTAAGTATGGCTGCGGCAACAACTGTTCTTGGAATGATGCCACTTCTTTTAGATGCATTTTTCAAGTCTATGGCTGTAACAATTATGTTTGGACTAACTTTTGCATGCGTATTGACAATGATTATTGTACCTGTATTTTACGCAATATTCTTTAAAATTAAATGGGTGAAAGAAGAGGGTTAGTAATTGACCTAATTGACCTAATTGACCTAATTGACCTAATTGATCTAATTGATCTAACTGATCTAATTGATCTAATTGACCTAATTGATCTAATTGATCTAATTGATCTAATTGATCTAAATAGAAATTTTAATTATTTATTCTCCGGTAACGTAAGTTGTATACTTTTGATAAACAAGAAGAACATTTACGTATTCAAATTCCACTGTTTTGATCTTTGATATACCGGCATTTCTTGCTGCCTGGCTAATGCTGGCATTGCCTGAAGTTACGCACCATAGGACTTCGCTCATCTCAGAGGAACCTCTTTTCGGCCCGGGTTGCGCGTTTTCCACATTAGGCAGTTTCCCGCTGAAGCGCATATTAGAATAAATTAATCCACCTGCTAGAGGTGTTGATTCAGCTATCGGGATAACGCAACTTGTAAGACATAACATTAACATACACATTACAACTATAATAATTTTTTTCATTTGATTTCTCCGTTCAGGGGTTAATAATGTATTTGATGATTTAACGACCTGTACTATTATAATCAATCTTTAAATATAATGCAAATTTAATTACAGGAGCACCCGATTTTTAAAAGCCGCTTAAAAAACGTTAATTAAAACATGGAAATATATTGTAGCCGCTGCCGTTGGCTGCGGTTCTTTCGACCACATCGAGGTCGGCTACAGAATACAGAAAATATCCAAAATAAAAAAGGCGTTACGCGTAGCTTACTCCAAGGCGTATTTTCGATCCGATGCGCGAAGAGGTAAAACACTTAGTTGTGTAAAAATTAACGTTTGTAAGTTCGCGGACGCGGACATCCGCGCTATGCAAATAAAAAATCGGGTCTCTCCTGTGAATTCGAACAAAGAAATTAATATAACCCAAAAGCCAAAGGAAAAATTATGGAAGAACAAACTACACTTACACCGGAAGAAACACAAATAAAAGTCGTCATAAATAAATGCATGTCATGCAGTTGGGGACAACTCCTGTTTCGCGGCCTGCTTGCTATTTTTTTCGGCATTTACGCCTTTATGCGTCCGGGGAAAATGCTGCTTATTTTAGTGATTGTTAATGCCGCTTTCTGGATCGTTGACGGTATATTTATGCTTTTTGCTTCAGGGAGTGTGAAATCATATCGCGGACTTGTCTTGTTCCAGGCAATTATCGGTATTCTTGCCGGAATTGCAGTCTTCTCATATCCTATTTTCAGTACTTTATTTCTTGTCTGGATGACGGTTTTAATTATCGCCGTTATTACTATGATTTCAGGTGTTAAAGAAATAGTTCTGGGTGCGAAAACGAAAAACGGTTGGCTCGTATTCGGCGGAATTATTTATGTGCTCTTTTCAATTGTTGTTATTCACGCTCCAATTCTCGCCGGCGGAACGCTCGTGCGTTTTATAGGAATTTTTGTTGCCGTTGGTGGAGTTGCACTAACAATTTTCTCACTTAAACTTCGTTCAGTACAGAAAAACATTGGAGGGACGCTGTCCTCAGCGTCCTAATTTGCGCAAAGATAAAAAGTTGATGTGCCGTAAACGGTAATGTTTTTGATCATGGGAATTATGGGAGTCATGGGAATTATGAGAATTAAAAATGAAATCTGTGTAAATTCGTGAAATTAGTGTCTGTAATATTTTTGCTTTCAATCTCCGCTTTCGCAAATTCTTTTGTCGAAAACTGGAATAGAAAATCCATCGGCGGAAATTGGTTCCAAGTTCCAGCAGGGAAATGGGGGATCGTTAATAAACAGTACCTTTGGGGTGAAAATGTCGGGAATTCAACGTGGTCGCGGCAGGTTTGTTATACAAAATCCTCTGATGATTATTTGTTGACGGCAAAAATAAAATTTTATGGCGAACAGGGAAAAATGTTCAGAGCACGTGCGGGAATAGCGAGTTCGATAAGAGATAATTTGGATTACTCGTCAATAGTTGTCTGGATAGATTTTACGAGTCGGAAAATCACCGTACTTGTAAAAAAGAAAGGCGAAAATATTTTATGGAAGGAATCTGTTCCGCTATCGACAAAAATTGATTTATTCAAATGGCATAAATTGTCGATTGAAAAACTGTCCGGCAAAGTAAAAATTCTTTTTGATGATGAAAAAATGCTGGAATTTTCGGCTGAAATCGGTGGTGGGAGATTCGCGTGTTTAATTGAAGATGCTCATGCCGATTTTTCAATAATCACGTTAAAAAATCTCTCAAATAAATTTTCTCAGAACAGTTTGTTTAAAAGATGTGCCGATATAAATCCCGGAAAAGAAGGACTGCTTTTGCCGTATGATCCTGAAGTTTCGTGGCGGTCGGTTCACGCTGCGAATGCCGCGTTTTTGATTAGCACGGATCCGCGTGACAAAGTTAAGAAAGTATATTTTTATTTTCGCGGGACTTCAGATATTAAAGGTTATCCCCAAAATTCCATTGGTCTTTGGACTCAACCTTATGATACTTTTTCACCGACAGACGAATGGAAAACAGTTGAGCAGGGAGGTAAATGGATTGACCACGGTCTTGTTGTAAAATGCGGTCCCGATAAATACGATATCAACGAAGTTTTAGACACATGTGTTGCCAAAGGACCTCATGGTGAAATCTATCTTTATTATGTCGGGAAAGATGATCATTACAGCGCAATGCTTTGTGTCGCGAAATCCACCGATGGAGGATTTACTTTTAAGAAATCAAAAAATAATCCGTTGAAAATGGATGTCGGGCCTACAGATGTAATTTATCATAATGGTAAATTTTATGTTTTTTATAGTGACGCGAAGTGGAACAGAAAAAAAAGGCAGCTAACCGATAAACTTACAATTTATGTCGCTGTAACTAAAAATCCGGAAAATTTAAATGGCGCGAAAATATATAAATGCGTCGCACCGGGAGAAAAAGGACAATGGGACAGCAACGCGGTAGGCGGCGGAAGAGTTTTTTGTCTCAACGGGAAGTGGTGGATGATTTATCAGGGAGGTGACAGTCATTTCGATTTCCAGCCGCGAATGAATGCCGCTTATTCCGATGATTTAATTCATTGGAATAAAGTTGATAATCCGTTCCCTCTGTTTTTACGCGGTGAATCCGGAAATTGGGATCAGGGAGCTATTTGGTGGGGCGAAACTATTCCCTGTAAAAATAAATTGTATATGTTTTATGAAGGGTGGGGAAGTTTAGGATTTACTCCCGTGAGAAACTCGGATTATTACTATCCCGGACATTCGCAAATCGGCAGGGCATGCTGCACAACAAATCAATTTCTTAAGTGGGCATTACCGGCTATGTAGGGCAGGTATATTGTAAGATGAAAAAGTAAGACGAACTCGTGATCCGTGTATGCCGGGTTTCAAGCTCGTCTTACTTGGAAGTCCTAAAAATTTGACTTTAAAGTCAAATCTATTGTTTGGTTTTTCGCAACGGAAAACTTTTTACCTTTTCTGTAGCCGCTGCCGATGGCTGCGGTCGAATATCCGCCATAGGCGGAATTAATTCCGACCTCAACGAGGTCGGCTACAGCAAGCGGATATAGAGTATAGCTTATCTAATCACCGGAACGGGGCTGTCAAGTCCGTTTGCTAATTCTTTGCAATAAGTTTATAATTAAACAAATTAAATTGGAGTTAGAACTATGCGATTTATCATAATAATTACTTTCTTTTCTTTGGTTTTTGTAACATCTTGCGCTTCAGTTTCGTCAAAAGAATTTACTGCAGAGAATGCTGCCGCGGATAATAAAACTGCCCAAAAAGAAACCTATGACGCTCATCGGGCATATACACGTTATCATTTTGAAGATGAAGAAATGGATTTCGCTTTCCAATGGCTGCTGGGAAGTATTCCGAACGGTGGTGGTGAAATAGGGGAAGCTTTTTATGTTGTCGGAAATATCGAAGATGGAAATCCGTCAAGCTGGCAGGCGGAATGGGAAAAAATGGCTGAAAGAAAAGAAAGACGCGCGGAAAATGCTCTTGAAAACGGTCATAAAATAACCGCTTCCGAATGTTATATGAAAGCCGCGAATTATTATCGCACGGCTTTAGTTTCTATGTCGCCTTATAATTCCAAGTTTAATGTTCTCGGGAAAAAGACCCGGGAATGCATGATAGAAGCCGGAAAACTTTTAACTCCGCCCATGACATATTTCGAAGTTCCGTTTGAGAAAACCGTTCTCCCGGGCTATTATCGTCCGGTAAAAAAAGATGGAAAGCCGCGACGGACACTTCTTATGATCGGCGGAGGGGAAACTTTTATTGAAGATAATGTTGTTTATATTGCACCGCAAACGATTAAACGCGGATATAATTTTATTACCGTTGATCTTCCCGGGCAGGGAATGCTTCCGACAGAGGGGCAATTTTTTCGTAAAGATACCGAAACGCAAATGAAAGTGATTTTGGATGTCATTTTAAAATTTCCTGAAGTTGACCCTGAAAAAATCGCCGTTTACGGCATAAGCAACGGCGGATATTTTGTTCCACGAGCAGCATCTTTTGAGAAACGAATAAAAGCTCTTGCTGTAAGCAGCGCGGTAGTGGATAATTATCTTATGTTTAAACAAATGCCGTTTGCAAAAGACACGCAAGAACAAATCGATAAATGGCCGGTGTTTAAAAAAGCTGTAACTTCAGCGGTTGCCTGGCGGTGGGGACTTGATCCTGAAGATCTAAAAGGACAAGTTGAACAAACAAAAGATTTTCAATTTGATCCCGCAAAAGTCACTTGCCCGGTGCTGGATATTGTTGGAGCCGGAGAATATGTTAATGAGGAAACCGAGCGTCAGCAGAAGGAGTTTTTGGATAATGTAGGAACTCAAGATAAGAAAATAGTAATTACACCTGAAAATGAAGGAGCATCTTCCCATTGCATTGGAGAAAACAGAACACTTATGGCAGAAACTCTATTTGACTGGCTGGATGAGACATTTAAAAAAAATGAATAAAAGAGCCGAAAAATTAATTAATGAATTAAAACTAATACCTCACCCGGAAGGGGGTTATTATAGAGAAACATACTGTTCTGAAAGCAAGTTGATTTCACCTGTAAATGGCGAAATAAGAAATTCATTGACAGATATTTATTTTCTTTTAGTATCCGGGCAAGTAAGTCGATTTCATAGAGTTATTCATGATGAGATATGGCACTTTTACGAAGGTGATCCATTAGAATTGATAGAAATTCAATCGGATAGTTTTGGAATGTCAAAAATCATTCTTGGGGATAACGCGATTGTGAAATATAAACATTGTATAAAAGGAGGCAATTGGCAAGCCGCTTATTCCGCAGGTGAATATTCGCTTGTTGGCTGTACGGTATTCCCCGGATTTGATTTTTCCGATTTTGAATTTTTAAAAGAAGATGCTGATGCGCAAACAATTTTTCTTGAGAAAAATCCTAAGTTATCGAATTTAATATAAACAAATAAACAACTTATCAAGTTATGAAAATTAAGCAATCAGGAATATTTTTTCTAGGTATATTTTTGGCTGTCGGAATGGCTCTCTGCGGCTATTTTATAAGCCAAACTATTTATAACGCCAAAGTGGCAATTAATACCGCGGAAGCTAAGGGCCTGGCTGAACGACGTGTGGAATCCGATATTGCCAACTGGAAACTGGAATATAGAGTTGTCGGGAAAACGCGCTTGGAAATTCCTGAACTTTACAAACAGGCGGAAAAAATTCAGCAAACTATTGTTGATTTACTGAAGACAAACGGATTTGATGATAATGAAATCGAAATCGGGGTCATTGATTATTATTATAAAGAATATCGTGATAAAAGCCAGAAACTCGTCGATCAGGAACATAAACTTATCGGCTCAATCAGCGTTGAAACACATAAAGTTCGTAAAGTGTCGAAAGTTAGGTCATGTGTAAATAAGCTTATTGCTCAGGGAATAGATATAGAAAATCACGCGCCAACATACCGCTTTACAAAACTTAATGAAATAAAGCCCGCGATGCTGAGTGAAGCGACAAAGAACGCACGAATAGCTGCAAATGAATTTGCAAAAAACGCGGATGTGAAAGTTGGCGGGATAAGAAGTGCTTATCAGGGAAGTTTTTATATTCGTGATGTCGGTGAAGACTATGCGGACACCGGAAAAATTGAAAAGACGGTTCGCGTGGTTACGACAATAACCTTTTATCTAACAGAATGATTTTATCTCTCCAGTCTTCGACCACCTCCCCTTGCCAGGGAGGATTTTGTAGTGGAAGACGGTAATCAGTCGTAGATTCACACGGTTTTTTAAAATTTACACTTGAAAGAATGCAGCTAATTATGTATACTAATATATAATTATTTTAACGAGTGGAAATCAAAGGATTTTTATGGCTGATAAAAGCCGTCAATATAAAGGAATTCGTTGGCATATCCGCCAACCTGACAGCGAAATAGTTGCTCATTTACAGCACGCGGGCGGGTTTTCCGAACCCATTGCCCGTGTGCTTGTAAATCGCGGTTATTTTGATATGGATTCGGTTGAAAGATTTACCGAAGCAAACCTTCAAATGCTTCATGACCCGATGAAACTTGACGGAATGCTTGATGCGGCTGAAAGAGCATTTGAAGCAATAAAAAGAGAAGAAAAAATAGTGATTTATGGCGATTATGATGTTGACGGAGTCACATCATCGGCGTTGCTCGTAAAAATACTTAAAGGACTTGGCGCGAAGGTTACTTTTTTTATTCCGAACAGAGCGGAACACGGATATGGACTTCATCCGGAAACAATAGATATTCTTTATGCCAAAGGCGCAAAATTAATTATTACCGTTGATTGCGGAATAAGTGCTGTTGAAGCGGTTGCTCACGCGAATGATTTAGGGATTGATATAATAATAACCGACCATCACGAACCGAAAAGTGAGGAGTTGGAAAGCGAATATGACATAACTGAGGATTTGAATCTTTCTGAAAACAATGAAGAAACTAAAATCAATAATTCGCTTCCTAAAGCATGCGCGGTAATAAATCCGAAACTCGGTCATTATCCTTTTTCGGGTCTTGCCGGTGTGGGTGTGGCATTCAAATTCGCGCACGGTTTAATAAAATTCTGCCGTGAAAAGAATTTCGAGAAAGCTCATACAACCGATTTACGAAATCATCTCGACCTCGTGGCTCTCGGAACAATAGCTGATTCGGTTCCTCTTAGAGATGAAAACAGAATTTTGGTAAAGCATGGACTCAGCACTTTGAAAAATTCAAAAAAAGTGGGAGTACAGGCTCTTATAAAGGTCTCAAAAGCGCAAAATATAAACGTAAGAAGTGTCGCTTTCGGTCTCGCTCCAAGAATAAACGCGGCAGGTCGGCTTGGTGATGCTAATGACGCGGTAAAATTACTTTTGACGGAAAGTTTTTCCGAAGCTGAAGAACTTGCTGAAAAACTTGATAAAATAAATCTTGAACGACAAAAAGTTGAACGCGAAACTTTCGAAAAAGCAAAAAAATTGTTCGAAAGCGGATTTGATGTTGAATTGCCGGCAGGAACTAAATTAGCAGGCGGATTACATAGATATATCCCTGATTGTCCTAAAGCGATAGTACTTGCAGAAGAAGGTTGGAATCCCGGTGTTGTTGGAATCGTAGCTTCAAGAATGGTTGACAGATATTATCTGCCGACTGTTATAATATCAATAGATGGGGAAAAGGGCCGCGGGTCATGCCGCAGCACAAGAGATTTTCATATTTTTGACGCGCTGTGTAAATGCGATAAACTACTGGAAAGATTTGGCGGCCACAAAGTTGCGGCCGGTTTATCAATTTCAAAAGAGAAGATAAGTGATTTTCGGAAAAAGCTTTACGAAATCGCTGATGAAGAACTTGATAGCGAAAGCGTTATTCCTGTTCAGGACGTAGATGCTGAAATTGAATTAAGGGATTGTGATTTAGCGGTAGCAGAAAAATTAGATTCTTTTCGGCCTTTTGGTCAAAGTAATCCCCGACCCGTTTTTGCCGCAAGGAAAGTTAAACTTGTAGAAACACCGAGGATTCTTAAAGAGAAACATTTAAAATTTTGTGTTATGCAATACGGTGAATATAAAAAAATTATAGCCTTTAACTGGGCGGACAGATTAGATGAAATAATGACGTGGGCGGAGATGGACATCTTAATTCAGCCGTATTTAAATTATTACAGAGGAGCAGCCGAACTTGAGTTTCAATTAATCGATGCAAAGGAAACATTATGGATAAATTAAAATTTTTAGCAGTAGTAATTGTTATGCTTTCATTAACAGGATGTTTTTATCATGATAAATCTACTGACTTGGATTATATGCTCCATACAGAGTATGAAGTTTTTGATATTACTAAAGACCCGAATATTGATTTCAAAAAATTTGTAGGTTTCTGTATGATGCCGCTTGATAAAGAAAATGACAAGCGGGGGTCAATTTGTAAAAAATTATTGACTCATAGACTTAAAGAAAAAGGTTTCATTGAAGTGCAAAGAGAAGAACTTGTTGCGGAACCTAAGCTGGTGCCTAACACGGCTCTGGTAGGAATCGGTTATAATGAATCATATATGTACGGTACAATTCAGTTAGAGGTAGATGTGTATAAAATAAATAAAAAAGGAAGCGGCGATATGGTATGGTCATGGAAAGCAAAATTCGAT
>QMOL01000021.1 GCA_003648225.1 Chlamydiota bacterium | reverse complement strand
CAAGGAGAGACGCACAATGTTTAAGCGCCAGGAAGAGTTATTAAAGGAATGGACAATCCGTAATTCGTTTTCCGTAACCAGTAATCCAATAATTTTACCATGCGTTTCGCATGGCTAATAATCCGGCAACACAGGATTTTTAATGAATGCTGATATTATTATTTTAGTAGTTGAAGTTATAATTTGGTTAACTTTGATTTTTCTCGCCGCTTTTCTTGAAATGGCCGATTCGGCTTTAAGCGGACTTAAAGCCCGCGAAATCTTCGAGTCAAATCAGGGAAATCGTAAAATCGTAAATCTGTGGTTACGGCGCGGCGCTGATATTCGTCTCGCTTTAGCCATTTGGAAAACTATATTTATTGGTCTTGCTGTTTTATCAGCGGTGATTTGGTCCTTGCATGCAACTTACGCTCTAAATTTCGTGCTGAAAATTACTATACTTTTATTTATTGTGATTTTAACCTCGCTGCTTGGGAACTTTCTTCCAAGATTACTTGTCGCTGACGCCTCGGACAAATCGATTTTCAAATTTGTCAAAATTGCAAACTTATGGACTGTTGGAACACATTATTTTAATATTTCGGTTGCTGCCGTGATTAATTTAATCGCTTGGCTGCTTGGTATGAGAAGTGGAATGAAAATTTTCGAAAGCGAAACCGATGATTCCGCGCTTTCAGAGATGGTAGAAAAAGATGCCCCGCTCGAAAAAGAAGAACACGAAATGATAAAATCTATTTTCGAGTTCGGCGATACTGTTGTTCGCGAAGTTATGGTGCCGAGAACTGAAATGGAAGCAATTCCCGTTTCTTGTTCTCTGGATGACGCAATAGAAAAAGCTCTTGAGGAGGGACATTCAAGATTGCCCGTTTATGAAAAGAATGTTGACTGCATTATCGGAGTCTTTTATCTTAGAGATGCTTTGAAATATTGGAAAAATCGCGGAAATAACCAATTGCCTGAATTGAGAAAAATTATACATAAGCCGTTCTGCGTCCCGGAAACTAAAAAAGTAAACGAATTGCTTAAAGAATTTAAAGCCGCGAAAATTCAACTCGCCATTATTATCGATGAATACGGCGGAACAGCCGGACTGGCAACTCTGGAAGACCTCGTTGAGGAAATTGTCGGGGAAATCCATGATGAATTTGACGTTGATGAAGAAGAACAGTATGAGCAAATTGACGAAAATACTTTCTTGATCGATGCCGGAATTCTTGTGGATGACGTCAATGATGATTTGGGAATTCATCTCCCCGAGGAAGAAGATTTTGATACTGTTGGTGGCTATGTAATGTACGAACTCGGGCATATGCCTAAAGAAGGCGAAACAATTTCCAACAAAGAATTTGTTATTAAAATTATTAAAGTTACCGATAGGCGTGTAGAGAAAATTCAACTCACGCGCCTCGCTGAAAAAATAGAGAAAAAGGAGAAAAAATGAAACGTTTGAGAAGATATTTCATCGCAGGACTGGTTGTCGCTTTGCCTGTCGTGGCAACATTGTGGTTGATAACTTTTTTGTTTAAAAAGCTCCCGCTGCCGCCTGAAGAACTCATAAACAAAATACTTGGCGGCGGTATTCCTCTCTGGGTAGCTGCTTTAATTTACCGAACGTTTATTCTTATAAGTTTCTTTGTTGTTATTACCTTACTTGGTGCTTTTACTACACGAACCGTTGGCGCGAAAATAACTTATTTCTTCCAAAAACTTCTTGAGCGAATACCTCTTTTTAATAGAATTTATAAAGCACTTCATCAAATAACTTCAGCTCTGTTCGGCCCCGGAAGAAATGTGTTTCATAAGGTCGCTATAATTGAATATCCTCGAAGGGGAATTTTCACATTAGTTTTTATTACTAATGATACTGAAGAGCGTTTTGTCAAAAATATAAACGCTTCTTTTGATATTCCTGAAAATGATAAAAGCGAGAAATTCTTGAACGTTTTCCTGCCTACAACACCAAATCCAACTTCAGGATTCTTTCTTATTTTACCTGTTAATGCAGTTAAAATTCTCGATATATCTGTCGAAGAAGCATTAAAACTTATTATTTCCGGTGGCGCTGTTCGCCTGGATGAATCAATCCCGGAGGTGGAAAATGCTTAAATCAAAAATTGAAAGTCTTGTAAAAAATCATGATTACAAACTTATAGCGGAAAAACTTACTTTGCTTCATCCGGCTGATATTGCCGAGCTGCTTGAAGACCTTGACTCAAAAGACCAAGCAGCAATTTTAAGAGAACTTGACGCAAACGCTGGCGGCGATGCATTAAGTGAACTCGATAGCGAAGATAGAGAGGAACTCCTCGAAGAAATCGAGCCCGATCAACTTACCCGACTCGTAAGAACACTTCCCGCGGACGACGCGACTGATATTCTTTCAGAAGCGCCGGACGATAAAAAAGACAAAGTTCTTAACGATCTTTCACCGAAAGATTCTGCTGAAATTAAAGAGCTTCTTAAATATGAAGAAGACTCGGCAAGCGGAATTATGGACCCTGAACTTCTGTCCGTTCCGGAAATATGGACAGTTGGACAAATATTGGAAGCGTTGAAAAAATTAGAAACCGATGAACCAATCTATTATGTCTATGTGGTTGATTATATGAATAGACTTGTCGGTTTCATTACCTTGCAGGACCTTATTAAAGAAGATGATTCCAGACCGGTAGGGTCGGTTATGAATAAACACGTTATCAGTGTTCAGCCGGATACCGACCAGGAAGAAGTCGCCCAGCTTGTTCAAAAATATGACTTGATGGCAATTCCGGTAATTGACAAAAATGGTAAACTGAAAGGACGAATTACCGTTGATGATATTATCGATGTTATTGAACAGGAAACTACCGAAGATTTCTTTCGACTCGCCGGCGCGTTAAGATGGGATGAAGATACACGCTCAATGTTTCGTACCGCGATGCAGCGCCTGCCCTGGTTGATTGTGGCTTTAATCGGCAGCCTCGCCGGAGCAGCATTTCAAAGATTTTACAGCGGGAAACTTGGCGCTGATTATTTCACCGTTTTCGTACCTTTTGTTGTCGTAATTGCCGCTATGGGCGGAAATATCGGAATACAATCATGCACTACTGTTGTGCGTGGACTTGCGACCGGCGATATCAATGAAAATATTATTGAGGAAGTTGTAAAGCAAGTATGGATTGCCACAATCGTTGGAATTGTTTGTGCTTTGATTGCCGCGATAGCGGCTTTATTTATCAGTAAATTCAACCCTTTACTTGTAAGTTGCGTTGTCGGAATATCTTTGTTCTGTGCAATTCTAATTGCGGCTTCAATGGGCGCGCTCGCACCTGCGATATGCAAAAAATTAGGAATTGACCCTACAGCGGCTTCGGGACCGTTTGTAACTGTTTCTATTGATATAATAGGAATCGCAATTTATTTCACATTCGCTATTTTATCATTGAACTTTATTAAATAACAGATGTTTCTACTTTTCGTATAGAGTGGCAAGTACGTTTGTTTCGTCAAGTGAAAATGCACCCGGAGTAAATAAGCCTATGCAAGGCAATATAAATATGCAAGTTCCGACAATATCAAGAATTCCTGTCGTGTTTAAATGTGTTCCAATCACCCTGTTATATGGCTGATACCCTTTTTTATAGCATTGAATTGAAACAGATTCGTTTCTTCTGACAGAAACAGTTGCAGGAGTCTTGTAATGATTGCCGTTCACTGTTACTGATGATCCTTCAGGATAACAGGCAATATTTATTGATTGTCTGGATGAACGAAAAGCTGAACATCCACTTGTTGCTACAAGAATACTTACGCAAAGCAGAACACAAATTACAGATTGGATTTTTTTATACGAGTTCATTTCACCTCTTTTATTAGTTACGTGTTAATTTAATAATTTAGTATTAAAATAAAATCACTGCACTTTAGTTTTCATCGTACAATGACATGTTTATGTTTGTTTCTTCAAACGAGAATGCTCCCGGAGTTAATAATCCTATGCAGGGAAATATAAACAAAAAAGTCCCCGCTACGTCTAAAATTCCTGTCGCGTTAAGCTCGGATTTTATCACTTTATTGTATGGAAGATACCCCTTCTTATAACATTGAATTGCAATTGATTCGTTTCTTCTTAACGAAATCTGAGCCGGAGTTTTGTATCGTAACCCATTAACAGTTATATTAGCATCTTCCGGATAACTCGAAACATTAATAGTTTCGTTCCATGGACGAAAAACTGAGCAGCCGCTTGTCGCGAGGAGAATGCTAATGCAAAGCAGAACACATATTACGGGCTGAAATTTTTTATACAAATACATTTTCACCTCTTTTTTTGTTATGGATAAATTATAACGAAAAATATAAAAAATATCAATTAGTTGTTTGCCCAATTTCAACGGCTATTCACAATTCTACGGATATAAAGCCCGCGGTTAATAAACAATCAGTCAAATTCCAAATAAATAACGCTATAACGCCATTGTTAAAGGGTGTCACACTTTTTCTGTTGAATATTTCTGCTTTAAAAGTACGCCTGTGGCGTATTGAATGTTTTTCTGTTCAAAGAACTGAAATATTCTTGTTTTAGCGCTCGCGGGTCAGCATTCCTCAATTTTGAAAAATATAATCCGGATGGAAAGCTATTGACTAAAAAAGGGTTTTTTAGTACAATATTACTTGTATAAATATAATATTTTATAAATCATAATAATGGAGCTGAATTTTGAATAATATTAAACAAAAAATGAACGAAAATAGTTTCGCTAAACTTAAAAACCTAAATAATGACGCGTTAATTGACTTTGTAACAAAATATGTTGAACTTTGTAACCCTGATACCGTTTATGTTTGTGACGACTCTGTAGAAGACAGAACTTACATCAGAAACCGTTCGATTGAATTGGGTGAAGAACAAAAACTTGCCACTGAGGGACACACAATCCATTTTGACGGCCCAAAAGACCAGGCACGCGATAAAGCCAATACAAGGTATCTTGTAAGAGAAGGTGTTAATCTTGGCGAAAAACTGAACACAAAAAATTATCAGGAAGGTTATGACGAAGTTCATGAGTATTTTAAAAATAGTATGGTTGGTAAACAAGTCTACGTGCGGTTTTTCTGTCTCGGACCAGTGAATTCCGAATTTTCGCTTTCATGTGTGCAAATTACTGATTCAGCTTATGTCGCTCACAGTGAAGATTTACTTTACAGGGGAGGATATGAGCAGTTCAAAAAAGTCGGCAATACAAAAAAATTCTTCCGATTTGTTCACACCGCAGGTGAATTAGAAAATAATGTAAGCAAAAATGTTGATAAACGCCGCGTTTTCATTGACCTCGAAAATGACATTGTTTATTCTACAAACACTCAATACGCCGGGAATACAGTCGGATTAAAAAAACTCGCTATGCGTCTCGCTATTAATAAATGTAAAGATGAAGGCTGGCTTACTGAACATATGTTTGTTATGGGCGTTAAAGGCCCTGATAATAGAAAAACTTATTTCGCGGGCGCCTTCCCTAGTGCGTGCGGGAAAACATCTACCGCTATGCTTCCGGGCGAAACAATCATTGGCGATGATATCGCTTATATTCGCGCGCGGAACGGAAAAGCTTACGCGGTAAATGTAGAAAATGGAATTTTTGGTATTATTCGTGATGTAAATGAAAAAGATGACCCGATTATCTGGAATGTTCTTAACTCTCCGGGTGAAGTTATTTTCTCTAATATCCTCAAAGATGAAAACGGGAAAGTGTACTGGTTGGGAATGGGAACTGAAACTGCCGATAAAGGAATAAATTTCGCCGGAGAATGGGAAAAAGGGAAAAAAGATGCTAACGGAAATGATATTCCGCTCGCTCATAAAAACGCGCGCTATACTGTGGAACTCGATCGCTTAGATAACAGTGATGAAAACACTCAAAATCCTGAAGGCGTTGAAATTGGCGGATTCATTTACGGTGGTCGCGATTCGGATACGTCTGTCCCTGTCGCTGAATCATTTAACTTTGCTCACGGTGTGCTAATGTACGGTGCAACTTTGGAATCAGAAACGACTGCTGCAACTCTTGGAGCCGAAGGTGTTCGTACATTTAATTTAATGTCAATTTTAGATTTTCTTGCTTATCCGCTTAACAATTACATACAGCATAATCTCAATTTTGGAGCAGGAATTGAGAATCCCCCCCGTGTTTTCGGAGTGAATTATTTTCTGAAAAGTAAAGATGGGAAATACCTGAACGGAATGCTTGATAAAGGTGTATGGGTGAAATGGATGGAACTGCGTGTTAACGATGATGTAGATGTGATAACAACGCCTATTGGAAATATTCCTTTATATGAAGATTTGGAAAAAATATTTAGTGAAATCTTAGGAAAAACTTACACTAAAGAACAGTATGTTGAACAGTTTACAATTCGTGTTCCTGAACTTATTGCCAAAATAAACAGAATCCGCAAAGTTTATGAAAATGAAACCGGAGAAGCAATTAAACAACTTTTCACAGAGTTTGATGCTCAGGAACAACGTCTTAAAGAATTGCAGAGCGAAAAAGGCGATCATGTTTCACCGTTCGATATTTAATTAGATGCTAATCGAAAACATTTTTTAGCCTCGGAGAGGCTAAACGTAAGCCCCACGTGATAACGTGGGGAACTTAACACCAAAAATGCATGAAAATTGCCGCCGTTCAACTTTCCTCATCAGCAAACATGGAAGAAAATCTTTCCCGTTTTACCGGCATCTTTAACCAGGCAAAAAAAGAAAATGTTGAACTCTTGCTCTTCCCGGAAAACGTTTTCTATCGCGGTCGCGATGAAGGATACAAAAACAATGCGCAAAAAATTCCGGGAAATTTTACCGAAAAACTTGCCCGCTTGTCAAAAGAATTCTCAGTTGCTGCCGTGTGGGGAGGGGTTGCGGAAAAATCCGGGAATGGTTTTTATAACACCACACTTTTCTTTTCAAAATCGGGCGATTTGATTGCAGAATATAGAAAAATTCACCTTTTTGAACTGTACGACGGTGAAAAAATTTTATTCCGTGAAAAAGATTTATTTCAACATGGCAACGAAATAGTTAACTTGCCTTATAATTCTTTTAATTTCGGATTGTCAATTTGTTATGACCTTAGATTCCCGGAACTTTACAGATCGCTTTCCGCAAATGGTGCTAATGTATTGCTTGTGCCTTCTGATTTCACAAAACAAACCGGTAAAGCACATTGGATACCCCTTTTGCGCGCGCGTGCCATTGAGAATTTATCCTATGTTATTGCCGCGAATCAATGTGGAATAAATGAAAAAACTAATGCGGAAAGTTATGGAAATTCATGTATAATAAATCCATGGGGAGAAATCATTGCCGAATTTGATGGAGAAACAACCGGACTTTGTATCGCGGAAATTTCTGCTCAGAATATACTGTCTGCAAGAAAGAGAATCCGCTCACTTGATCACAGGAGGATTGAGTAAGCTGCCGTTACCCGTTTTTTTATAATTCGTTGCTTAATAATTGGAAAATTCGACCTTAGCGAGATCGGTTACAATAATCATCTTAAAAATTGAGTGTCGTCTCTTTTGCTGTTCTTGATTTCATTTGAATGGGTTGTTATAATATTCATTAGTAGTGATGATAAAAAATAAAAAAATAGTTGTATCAGTTCATGATATTGCACCGCGCTTCTATAAAGAATGCTTTGAAATATTCAGGAGACTTGATGAACTTGAAATTAAGCAGCGAACTCTTCTCATAACGCCCAATTTTGCCGGAAAGTTCCCAATTGATAAAGATGATAACTTTATCCAAATGATGAATCAAGAAAAACAAAAAGGCGCTGAACTTGCCCTTCACGGACTCGTTCATCAAAATTTCGAGTTTTTTAGAAAAGATTATGTTGAAGCAAAATCTTCATTGAAGCAAGGGATTGAAATGTTTGAAAACGCTTTCGAATTTTTTCCTCGTGGATTTGTCGCACCGCAATGGCTTCAAAGCAAAGGTTCATTAAAAGTGCTTCGGGAATTGGATTTTTATTATACTGCGACTTTAAGAACTTTAAAATATTCTGACGGAACGGTTTATAAAACATATCCATACAATTTTGACTGGGGAAATTCATTTTTAGACAAAATAACTGCATATTTAAATGAATTTGCCGTTTCATTCAGAAAAACCGGCTTGATAAGATTTGCTGTTCATCCAATGGATATTCCTAACGGCGTTTTTAATAAAGAAATGAAAATGTTATCCAAATTGATTATCAATGGCTGGAAACCGGTGTCATACGAAAATTTGAAAGATTAATGCTTATGCATAAAGCGATTGAAAAGATAAGTAAACTATTTGCAGAATATGATATTTTAAAAATAGCGTTAAACGATTTATAATAATACTATGTTTATAAAATTTAATTTCATTTTTATCTCTGCTGCTGTTATATCAGGAATTCTTCTTTGTTCCTGCAGCACACCCGAAGTCGATGTTTTTACAATGGAGCATATGATAGCGATAAATGATGACGGGTCGCCACATAAATATCCTGTTAAAATCGACAGCAAAGTTATTTCAACTGATGAATACGTTTATTCGAATCATGTAAACAAAATTATATCATCAATTAAAAAAAGCGGCAGAACAAATATTCTTATCTATGTTTTTGGTGGGATGAATTCTCTTGATTCCACAATCGAAAGATCGGCTATTTACGCAAAGGATATTTCAGATACATCTGATTATTATCCAATTCTTGTGAACTGGGAATCAAGTTTGTTTGACGCTTATTATGATCATTTAATGTGGTACAGGCGCGGGGTTCGCGACCCCTACTTCGGCCCCGTTTTATCACCTTTTTATTTAATTGCCGATCTTGGCAGGGCAGTTACAAGACTGCCGATAAATATTGTTTATCAGTCCTTGGGTTCTTTCTCGGATTATGAGTTGGAACCTGAATCCACCGCTTTTGAAGACAAGGAAATAAAAAAAATGGGAATAAGAGCATTTGCAGGCAAAGATTATACTCCCGCATTCTATAGAATTACCAGAAATATTATTTATATGATTGGATTTCCAACCAGAATTATTACAACCCCTTTTATCGACGCAGGTGGTAAAAGCGCGTGGGACACTATGCTTCGCCGCACACAAACCGCTTTCCAAATTTCCCATTCTTTAAATATCAAGAAAGACGGGAAATTTGATGTTGCTTATTCTCCGCCCAACGGGGCTCTTTCTATACTTATGGATGCTCTTTCAGATCTTTATGCTCAGAACAGTAATTATGTATTTACATTACTTGGTCACAGTCTTGGACCGGTTATGATTAATGAACTTATACGGCGGTATCCAAATCTGCCTTATCCCAATATCGTTTATATGGCGCCCGCGTGCAGTATTAAAGATGCCGGCAACGCAATTGGTCCATATATGAAAAAAAACCCGAATACTGTGTTCTACAATCTTTGTTTACATGAAAATGCCGACAAATATGAAATGATGTGGTGGGCAATTCTTCCCCGCGGCAGCATACTTGAATGGATAGACACATTTCTTGGCAGTCCTCTTGTGCTAACGGACTTAACTCTTGGGAAATGGAATAATGCTATAAGGTCGCTGCCGATGGTTTCGCCGGAATTAAGGCCGAGAATGGTTATTAAAGCATTTGGAATTAATGATCCGGAAACAAATACGATTCTGCTTGAAATTCCTGACGCGCATACAGATTTCAGCAATCCAAAACTTCGTTTCTGGCAACCGGCTTTTTGGCAGATAAAAACTATGACTAAAAACAAATAATGATTTCTAATACATTTAAAAAAATAGACGAAGCAATCGGAAAATAATAATCACTATTTGTATTTTAACTGTTACTTTCCCAGGCTGTAAAGCAAAACCGGTAACTGACAGTGGTTTTGTAAAAAATCCTGAAATGATGAAAGAAAGTGAGCTTTTACCCTTTCATAGGGCTTGGAAAGATGAAAAAATTAATTTTAAAAAGTACAACAAAATTCGCTGATTATACAGCTGAAGCACTTAAAAAAGCCGTTAAGGAAGATGATAAACTAAAATTAGTTAATAAACCGGGACCAAATACTATAATTCTTGAATTGGCACTTGTTAAAGTTGTTCCGGGAAAACCAATTCTAAAAACCGCTTTCTTTAATCTAAAAGATTTCTCTGCGTATGGCAATCCTAAACAATTGGTTGATGAATGGGCCGACCAAATAATAGAAGTTTTAAATTCAAATATGGGTAAGTACTCGAAGGTTGAAAGAAAATCTCCTTCTAAAATAATAAACATCTGATAAAAATGAAAAAAAATATATTTTGTGTGGCTTGGATAATATTGTGCGTGTGTAGTATTTCTTATGCCGCACCGAAAAAGACTGTGGTCTGGAAATCGGATTTCAGCCAAACAGCAAAATCCGGCGAAATGACCCTTCCAAAAGGTTGGGAAATCAGCGGCACTAAATCCGGTGTAAATAAATCATTTTTTAATGTCGTAAAAGCTGATAACGGAACAAATCTCCTGCATATGTCTTCTGAAAAAGCAAGGGGAGGGTTGCTGCATAAAGTAAAAAGCGTTGATTTGAATAAAGCTCCAATTATCCGTTGGAAATGGAAAGCCATTAAATTACCTGAAGGCGGAGATGGAAGATTTGATGAAAAAGGCGACCAGGCAATTGAGATATATGTTATTTCCGGAGGACTGCTAAACCAAAAATGTATTGTTTATACCTGGGAAACCGAGACACCTAAAAATGCCTCTAAAAGTTTCTCAATTTTTATGGGTGCATTTAAAGCAAAATGGTTTTGTGTTAGAAATAAAACCGATAAACTGAACCATTGGTATATTGACGAAAGAAATGTTGCAGAAGATTTTAAAAATACTTATGGGCTTATTCCTGATGAAGTCGCTGTTATGCCTTACTGCAAAAGTGATATGACCCAAACAAGTACTGAGGCCGAATTGGCTTGGATTGAATTTCTTAAAAAATAAGATGTTGTGTTTTAATAAAATTATTTTTACTTTGTGTTTTGCGGGAATCTTGATAAATTCCGCTTTTCCTCAATCCGTTAATCCGGATAATTTATGGCAAACAGGTAAGCAGGAACTTATACCCACAAATAATTATAATTCAAATACAGTTATTATGATTCACGGCTTCGCGGGCAGCCCCTTCGATTTTAAACCTTTAGCAATTAAACTTATGAATCGGGGCTATCGAGTTGTTCTCCCTGCAACACCAGGACAGCTCAAGCAGAATTATTCATCAGATTTCCATGATTACCAGCCGGAGTATTATATTAAATGGATTAACAATCTTGTTAGTAATGAAATAGAAGTATCTGACGGGAAGGTTTCTATTGTTGGTTTTTCTATGGGAGGAACTATTTCCACTATTGCCGCGGCAACGAACAAAATAGACAAACTTGTTCTTATTGCTCCGTTTTATTCTTTAACGACTGCAAATAACTTTATATGGAAAGTATCACGTTTTTTTGCGCGTTTTATACAGGGAATTCCTAATTTAACTCTGGGCGCAATTAATGATCCTATAGGTAATAAAAAATATATTCCGGGCTCAAAAATTATTCGCCTGGATTCTTATGACTCGCTTGAACGCTTGGCGCAAGTAGCTGTTAAACGTGTTCCACAAATTAAGGTACCGACATTGGTTGTCGGCTCAATCAATGATAAAGTAGCATCTTTTCTCTACACAAAATCATTATTTGAGAAAAAAAAGAACGTAAAAATCATTGAATATAAAAAATCTAATCATGTTATTATTTATGATTATGATAAAGATTCCGTAATCTCAAATATTCTCTGCTTTCTGGAAAATAAATAGCCGTATCCGAAAAAGCCGAATTTGAATTGATTATAAGACAATAAAACAAAGTCATCTTTTTATATCCATTTTTTGATCCATGATTTAATTCCTCCCGAAGCCTTTACTACAACAAGCGGAGTGTGACATTTCTGCGCAATAAGCTCGGGCATCGTTGCATGAGTTATTTGACTAATCATCGGTTGTTCAGTTCCTCCGACAACTATTAAATCATAATTGTCTGCTTCTGAAAGTATCGCGTCAATTATACTGTTTGACTCAACAGCCAATGTTTTTACACGCTCAATCGGTATGTGAAGTCTTTGTTTGTTTGTTTCGACAAAGCTGTTAATATCAAAAACTTTTTTACCGCTTTTAACTGTGAAAGCGAGGATTTCTCCTTCAAGTTTGTCTACAAGAATACTCGCTATTTCAAGAGCATAAGCTCCATTGCCCCCCCCGGCCAGCGGAACAAAAACTTTTTTAAAATCTTTGTCCCCGCAATCTTTGAAAATCACTACATTGCAGGGAGCGCGTTCAATTATCGGGTCGATTGTGCTTCCGAGGCTGAAAATGTGAGTTCTCGGCTTGCCGTGCCAGCCGAGAATCAGGGTTTGAATATTTTTTTCTTTTACCGCGCTAACTATCCCGCGCGCGATATTTCTGCAATAGCGAATAGTGGTGCTTATCGGGAAAAAGTTTACAAGGTAAATCATTGTTTCATAAATTGCCTCTTTTCCTTCCGACATATATTTATCTGCATCTGAAAGTGCAACCTGGTCAGGAACCGGCACCATGTGAAGTAATTCCACGTGAGCATTTTTTGCATCGCATAATTTATAAGTATTCCGGATAAGCGACAATGCGCTTTTGGGATTTGCAACGGAGATCATAATGTTATGTTTTTCAGTTTTCTCAGCTTTTTCTTCTTCAAATATTACTATCTCGTCTTCGGTAGTCAAAACATTATGTTTTGAATAAATATTGTAAATCAGAACTCCGGATAAAATCCATAACGGCGCGATTATCCACGCAATTAAACTCATATGAACCAGCCATACAGCAAGAACCGCTTGAGCAATAATTGCAAGAATAGGGAACAAGGGGAATAAAGGCATTAAAAAACCATAATCTAATTCATCCGACATATTTATTCTGATTCTTATTACACAAAAATTTACCAGAAAAAATAAAAATAAAAACATTATGCTCGCGCTTGATGCAACATGCATTGTCGGTAAAAAAGCAGCAACAATTATCACAATTAATCCTGTAAAAATCAACGCACCATAAGGTGTTTTTCTTTTCGGAGATATTTTTGCGAAAAATGAGGGAAGCATTTTGTCACGCCCAAGTGCGAATGACGCCCGCGTAGCTGAAAAAATAGTCGCGTTAAGAGCTGAAGTTGAAGCAAAAATAACCGCAAGCGTTAAAAGTAAATTCGCAAATGGCATTAACTTTGCCACCGCTTCTCCAAAACCCTTAGCACCATAACTTCCAATCCATTCCCATGGAGCTTTGTCTACAGTTCCGGCTTTAACAGCGACAACTGTTGCAAAGGCGACAGCGACATAAGTTAATGTAACAATTAAGACGGAATAGATCATTGCTTTCGGCAGATTCTTCTTGGGGTCGATTGCTTCATCACCGGCTTGAGCGATTACTTCGTATCCTTCAAAAGCGACATAAGTAAATCCCATTGTTACAAGCAGTCTTTCCCAACCGTTTGGAAGGAAAGGATTGAAGTTTTGCAGGCGATCAGGATGTTTAATAGCCACATAAAATCCAACAATGCCGATGATAACCATAAATAAAGTTTGGCCAAGTGTGAAAAGCGCGCCGATTTTTCCCGTTTCCGAAGCTCCGCGGTAATTTATGTATAGGAAAAAAAGCGCAATAAGAACCGCAGTGGTCTTAACTGCTAAATGCATATAATTCGCAATGGGACCAAGCACACCAAGATGTTCCAGGTATCTTAAAGTGTAAATAGAAAAAACTATAGCATACATGCTTCCCGCAATGCTTGAAGCGAACCATTCCATCCATCCGGCTATGAAACTCGGACCGCGTCCGAAACCGATTCTCGCGAAATTATATGCTCCGCCTGCTTTTGGGATAGCCGAACTTAATTCCGCGTACGACATTGCAGTGAACAAAGCTATAACACCGTTAAGCGCGAAAGTTAAAAGCACACCGCCGGGGCCAACGATACCTATCGCGTTGCCAATACCGATAAACACGCCTGCGCCGATCATCATTCCTAATCCCATCATTGTAATGTGGAAAAGGGTTAGCTCGCGTGAAAGTTCAGTAGAAAGGTGCTGGTTATTGTCGACCATTTAAATCTTTAAGGGTTTCTCGCGTTGACCGGTTGGGGTTATTTGCGATATTATTAATAATTGACCTACATCGCAGGGAAATGAATATTATAATTCCCAATGCGAAAAAAATTATTATTGAACCAAGTATTATATTTATTGTCATCTTTTTAGTTTTTAGAGGCAAAAAAATAAAAATATCCTGCCTCGGCGTATAGCGCATTCACGGTTAAAAGTTAAGGGCACTATATATTATATGAATCCTTGTCTTTATAGTCAAATTATAGTAGAATATTCGCTATGACTCTATCACCGGATAAACCTTTTAGTCCCAAAAAAATCCCCTTCTTTTATGGTTGGGTTATTGCTGTCGTTGGTACTCTTGGTATTATAATGAGTATGCCCGGACAAACAGTCGGCGTTTCAGCCTTCTCCGAACATCTGTTGAAAGCGTTTAACATAACGAGAAATCAATTTTCTTTCGCTTATATGGTCGGTACAATCATAAGCTCGCTTTTTCTGATTAAAGTGGGGAAAATGTACGACAGATTTGGCGTTCGATTCGTTGCAGGTATTGCCGCTTTAGGAATGGGAGCCGCGCTCATCGGCCTGTCATTTGCCGGAATTGCCGTGCATAAGTTTTCATTTTCATACATTTCTGATACATATATTACAGTCGGTATTTTAACAATTGGATTTTTCGTGTTAAGATTTTGCGGGCAGGGTGTTTTGACTATGGTATCACGGAACATGGTGGCAAAATGGTTCATCAGAAAGAGGGGACTTGTTGTTGGTATAACAGGGATTTTCATTTCTTTTTCTTTTTCAAGTTCGCCGAAATTACTTGACGCTCTTATTGGTAAAGTAGGCTGGCAAATGGCATGGATCATTTGTGGATTGATTGCCGGACTTTTATTTTCTTTCATAGTTCTTTTTTTTTACAGGGATAATCCCGAAGACTGCGGCCTCGTTCCGGATGGAAGCATTGCAGAGAAAACTAACGAGTCAATTCATAGCGCAAAACAACAATTCACTCTAAAGGAAGCACGAAATAACTTCGCGTTCTGGATTTTCAGTCTCTCGCTTGCAATGTGCGCTTTATATATCACCGCGTTGACATTTCATGTTGCATCGGTATTTACCAAAGCCGGTTTGACAACCAAAGAAGCGTTTATGATTTTTATTCCATCATCATTTATTTCAATAATCGGACGGTTAATCGGCGGATGGATTAGTGATAAAATAAAGTTGAAATATTTATTGTCGGTTTTTCTTCTCGGAATGATCATTTCTATTACAGGTATGATTTTTTTACAGGAAGGACTGCCGATATGGTCGGTTATTATCGGTAATGGAATTATGAGCGGTTTGTTTGCGTTGATTTTAACTATAGTATGGCCCACTTATTTCGGAAAAAAGCATCTCGGCGCGATAACCGGGCTCAATATGTCGATAATAATTTTTTTTAGCGCGGTTGGACCGTGGATATTCAGCCAGTCTCTTGCTTTATCAAAATCATATTGTCCTGCCGCGTATTTTTGTTTAACGGTGGTTTTAATCCTTTTCGTTTTATCGTTTAAAGCGGATAATCCACAAAAGGGAACTAAAAGCGGTTGATTTTTAGAGGGAGTTTGTGTATAATAGTCAACCATTTATTTTAAATGGACATTATCCGGAAGCGAATAATTGCCATATTCGTTTTTATCGCAAAGTGAGCGGTGGGTAAAAGAATAACAATGAGGTTCAAACGGCAACAGGAATTTCCTGAACGGATACTCAACAACATTTAACAAAAGATTAACCCTTAACCTATTATGAAAACTGAATTTGACACAACAGTGCCGGAATTACTTATTGATATTGAAAGCCTCGGAATAACAGACTCCGCTTACGAGGAAATTTCGCAAAACGAAATGGAACAAAGGTATGATGAATCAATTCCTGAAGTTCAGGAAGGAACAATCATTACCGGTAAAGTAGTAAGAATAACCAATTCTGTAGTAATGATTGATGTCGGTATGAAAGCCGAAGGCGTCATTCAGACAGATGAATTTGAAAATATTGATGAAGTAAATCCGGGCGATGAAATAGAAATTCTTCTAATCGAAAAAGAAGACAAACACGGGAATGTTTACCTTTCTAAAACAGAAGCTGACAGACTCCGCGCCTGGAACCAAACTCTTGAAATATGTGAAGGCGATGCTCGCGTTACAGGAACAGTAAAACGCAAAGTTAAAGGCGGACTGATGGTTGATATCGGTGGAATTGAAGCTTTTCTTCCCGCTTCGCAGATTGCTCTTCAAAATATCAAGAATATCGATGATTATATTAATGAAGATATCGAAGTTAAAGTTATTAAAGTTAATCATGAACGAAGAAATCTTGTCGTTTCCAGACGCGAACTTCTTGATGAAGAACGTACTGACCAAAAACGCAAATTCCTCGAACAAGTTAGAGTTGGCGATGTGGTTAAAGGTATGGTCAAAAACATTACTGATTTCGGAGCGTTTATTGACCTTGACGGAATTGACGGACTTCTTCATCTTACCGATATGAAATGGGGAAGAATTAATCATCCCACTGAAATACTTGAACTTAACGGCGAAATTGATGCTATGATAATCGGAATTGATTATGATAAAGAACGTGTTTCTCTCGGCATCAAGCAAATGTTTGACAATCCATGGATTAATGTTGAAGAAAGATATCCTATCAATAGCCTCGTTAAAGGTAAAATCGTTAATATCCTCCCTTACGGAGCTTTTGTTGAACTTGAAGAAGGAATTGAAGGACTTATTCATATTTCTGAATTTTCCTGGACTAAGAAAGTTAATCATCCTTCTGAATTCGTGTCCACAGGCGATGTAGTTGAAACAATGGTGCTTAGTATTAGTCCCTTTGACCAAAAAATCAGCCTTGGTTTACGACAAACTCAAGATAATCCTTGGGAATCAATTGAAGAACGATATCCTATCGGCGCGAAAGTTAAAGGCACTGTTAGAAATGTAACTAATTACGGCGCTTTTGTTCAGCTTGAAGATGGAATTGACGGACTTATTCATGTTTCTGATATGTCGTGGACAAGAAAAATCAACCATCCTTCGGAAATACTTAAAAAAGGCGCAAAAGTTGATGCGGTTGTTATCTCTATCAGCCCTGATGAACATAAAATAGCTCTTGGAATTAAACAACTTAGCGAAGACCCTTGGGAAAAAATATTTAACCATTATTCTGAAGGCGATACCGTTACAGGCAAAATCACAAATATCACAACGTTTGGCGCTTTTATTCAACTGCGTGACGAAATCGAAGGCCTTATTCATATTTCTGAACTCGCCGATAAACAAGTCGGTAATGTTAAGGATATTGTACAAGTAGGACAAGAAGTTACCGGTCAGATTATTCGTATCGATCCCACTGAAAGAAGAATCGCTATCAGTATTAAAGAACACGAACGTCAACAGGTACAATTAGAACCTGCCGATAGTGGAGAGACAGGAACGGATGGAAAACCGCAACAGGAAGCAAAGCGGTTTGAGTCCAGCATTAACATTGATATACCTTCTTTTGATAAACCTGCTGAAGAAAAAGCAGCTGAAGCACCTGCTGAAGAAAAAGCACCTGCTGAAGCATCTGCAGAAGAAAAAGCACCTGCTGAAGCATCTGCAGAAGAAGAAGCAGCTGACGAAACTCCTGCTGAAGAAGAAGCAGCTGAAGAAACTCCTGCTGAAGAAAATGAAGAAAAAAAGGAGACTTCTGAAAGCGATGATACAAAAGAAAATGCTGAAAAAGAATAAATATCCACTTGAAAAAAATTTTCAAAATGGATAAAATATATCTCCAATTTGATATATTGACCTAAAATAAATTGCGGGTGTAGCTCAATTGGTTAGAGCGCCGGCCTGTCACGCCGGAGGTTGAGAGTTCAAGTCTCTTCACTCGCGCCACTGATAAAAAAGAAGACGATGGAAAATTCTATCGTCTTCTTTTTTCACTGAACACCGAACTATCTATTGCCTACCTTTTCTAATTGTTGTTCTGCCGTCTCCCATTCATCGAGATATTTCATAATATTCATTTCGATATTTTTCAATTTATTGTGTATTTTTTCATAATCGTCATGAGTTTTTGCTAACTCGATTTCTTTTGTCAATTCGGTTTTTTTATTTTCAAGTGACTCAACTTTACTTTCCGCGGTTTTTATTATTTTTTTTAAACGATTAGTTTTTCTATTGATATTTTTTCGTTGTTCACGTGTCAACTGACTTTTTTTTGTTTTTTCTTTTTGGGAATGTTCAACAGGCAAAATTGTTTCAATATTAATATCCATCTTCTCTTTGTAATAATCGTATCCGCCCGGGAAACGTTTTATATTGCCATCGGCGATAGAAATGATTGATTCAGCGATACGTCTGACAAAAGTAATATCATGACTCACAAAACAAACAGTTCCTTTATAT
>QMOL01000020.1 GCA_003648225.1 Chlamydiota bacterium | reverse complement strand
GTAAACTGAACTGAAGTTCCCGGAGGACCTGACAAAGGTGAAGCGATGAAATTTGCCTGTGGCGCGCCCGGAACGGTTACAGTCACATAATTATTTTTATAATTTGTAGAAGTTCCGTAAGAATTTGAAACAATAAGGGTTACCGAATAATTTCCCGCGGATAAATAAACATTACTTGGAGTTTTTTCACTGCTCATATTTCCATCACCAAAATCCCAGTGCCTCCAATCTACAACCTCGCCGGAAATGTCCGAAAAAATGACCGTTAAAGGTGATTCACCAAATTGAGGATAACCATTGAAAACGGCTGACGGCGGCTGATCACCCGCGAGGGTAGATTGATGCCAGTCCTGCCCGTTATTATTATCCCACGTCCCACTGCCGTTGTTAAAGACACAATCTATTTGCGTCCAATCATTACTAACGAAAAAAGTGTAAGCCCATCCGCCGTCGGGCGTTCGGCTCATTGAGGCATCCGGTGAAATTACTGTATCCCAATTATTAAAACCAAGGTGAATAAAAACTTGCTCCGCGCTTGCTAAATTTCTTCCCGAAGGGTTGTAATTTATTGTGCATAGACCGCCACGAACAGGTGCTTCAGGCAGGAAAGAAACAACGTCATCTCCGCCGCCGCTTTGCGTACTACCGACAAAAACATGCTGAATATCCGTTGTAGTCGAGTGTCCTACAGAATCAACCGCAACGATTGCGTAATCGTAAAGTGTGTTTGTTGATGTTGTAATTTTAGTCCAGTAATGATGTGCAATAATCTCCGGCAACTCATATTCAATATTTTCCAAACCGTCAAATCCATCCATCGTTTTTGGAAATTCTCCGCGATCGGTCATTGCCTGTTCCTGCCACGCGTTCACATCGCTTCCTCCGGCGAAGATTTCGTTATGATTATTTTCGGGATTATTTGTTCCGTCTTTATCGGTTCTATAGATCACTTTAATTGAAGAAATCCCGCTGCGATCATACGCGAAAGTCCACACATAAAAATCTTTGCCCATATCAACAGGTCCCCACGTTCCATGCTCTCCCCAGTTATAAGGTCCAAAACCCTGTCCTCCCGGATTCCAGGGAAATCTCTGCGGAACCCAAACGGATGGACTTACATTATCCGGATTTGAGCCTACCGCTGTTTGCGCGTTGTTATACGCTTCATTACACGCGATAGAAACACGAATTTCGTTATCTCCGGGATTTCCGTAATATTGAAATCCGCTGTCAAGAGAGCCGAGATAAAAATGCCACGCTTTTTCCGCCGCACTTGCTCCACCGTAAGGTTCTGCCACTTTAGCGATATTAATATTATTTTCTCCAACTACTTTTTCGGCTTCAAGCACCCAGTTTAATGCAGCCATTCTGATAGCATAATCTCTTAATTTATAATGCCATCCGGTTTCAATATCCACTTTATCATTTTTCCATAAAAACCACGTCCAGTTAAGCATAAACGGCGAACCGAAATCTCCGTCCGCGTTTACCCAGCCGCCGTCTTCAACGTGAACGATATCATCATCCGCAACGGGAAAATCGCTTAAATATTGTTCAATAGTGGTTGGGTGATAACCTTTGCTTACGGCTTCGCCTGTGAATCCGGGAACAGCTTCCTGATAATATGACGCTCCGCCACCCCAGGCGTTATCGCCGTCATGGCAAAGCATAACGAGACAGGGTTTTGACGGATTGTTGTGCGGCGCGATATTCGCGTCAATTTGTCCTGTGCCCTGCGCGCTGTAACCGTCATCCCACGACAATGCCATTTCTGCCGGAACAACAATTATTTTATATTCTTCGCCGGTGTGAGGGTCGTATTGCCGCGCGTAATGCGGCTGAACGGAAAAAGGAATCGCGTTGCACGGAGAACATCCTCGGTCAATTTGTTTTCTAAACCAGTTAGCGCCATTTTGATTTATTTGATCTGCTTTGTTCGGCGGATCACAAAGTTCACCATCACTGCCGGAAACATAAGGGAAATTCGGACACGCGCGGGAAATATGATTATTTGCCACAGCCACCCAGTTAAATCCTCCTCTTACTAATGAAGGAATTATTCTTTCCGAAAAACACATCTCAGGAGGAAAAAATCCTTTGGTATAAGGCTCGCTGCTGCCATAATGAAGCTGCGTTAAATACTCATGAATCTTCATCTCCAATTCCAATGTCCGCGGATGGGCAAACGGCGCAATGGGATGATGCGCGGGAATACAAATTAAATCCAGTCGCGGCTTGCCGGAAGATGTGTTCCAAGTTCTTCCCTGACCGTTATCTGTCCAGCTCGGTGAATATCCATTCCAATTATTATCGCCTAGTTGGTCGATATTCTGCATAAGCGAACCCGACATTGTAACTTGAGATCCTGCGTCCGGCCGTCCGCTCATTGAGGCCACGGAATTTTTCAGTCGATATTGATAAGAGGCTTTTCTGTCATCTTTTCCAAAAATATCGCCGAGATTTTCTGTTGGATGACCTCCTCGTCCGCCGGAATTATCCATTGTATCTTTAGCTTTTTCGTAACCGTTTCCATGGCCGCTTGTACTTTTTGGCCAATAGATAGGTTGATGCATGTGCCATAGATAAGTTGTATTTACGCTTGTTTTATCCGCGAGAGCAATTAAACAAAAAAGAAATAAAAAAGAGATGGTTAGTTTGAAATTCATAGTTTTTCCTTTGGAGTGCAGTAATAAAGAATTTTCGCTTTTGCGAAAATTCATTTATTGCGTTATTTCATTAAATTGTACTCCATGTTTGTCATCACGCTCCAATTGGAGCGCAGCTTTTTCTTTCAATCAATTTTGTTTTTACTAAAAGTTCTTTACGACGGCTGTTCGGTTTCTTAATTCTGTCCAATAAAAGTGTAATGGCTTTTCTGCCCATTTCCTCTTTATTTTGCGCGACAGTAGTTAATGGAGTATCAAGGAATTTTCCTTCGTGTAAGTCACCAAAACCAACCAAAGAAACATTTTTGGGAATTTTCATTCCTGATTTTTTGAAATTCCGATATGCCCAGACCGCAAGCAAATCGCTCATCGCGAAAATAGCTGTAGGAGGATTTTTTCCTTTAAATAATGAAAGTAAAAAATCCGCCGGTGCATCGGTTTCCCACGGCGCGGTTAAAACAAACTTTTTATTAAATTTTATTTTATTCTTCCTTAAAGCATCTTTGTATCCGCGAAGCCTTTCCGACCGAACATCTGACTCATCACCGAAACTTAAACACAGAATTTTTTTATGCCCGAGTTCAGCAAGATGTGAAACAGCGAGTTTGGCTCCTTCATAATCTTCCGTACCGACAAAATCGAAGCTTACTTTTTCTATTTTTGAATCAATGCACACAACCGGCAATTTCCCCTTTTTAAGTTTCTCAAAAACTTTTTTGTTATGATGGCTAAACGGAATGGGGAAAAGTATAAATCCATCAACCCGGTGCTGCCGTAACAAAGAAATTTTACGCGCTTCATCACTTTCCTGATAGTATGTCTGGCAAAGAAAAAGCTGATAACCATTTTTATCTGCTTCATGTTCTATCCCATGAATTATGTCCGGAAAATACGAATTGGCAAGGTCGGGTACAAGAACTCCAATAACTTTCGTCTTTTGACCCTTCATCGCTCTTGCCGCTTTGTTAGGATAATAATCCAATTCTTCAGCTGCTTTTTTCACGCGTTCCTTTGTCCCTTTATTATATCGTGAATCCGATGACGAAAGAATATTTGAAACTGTGCTGATTGATAGACCAACATACTTGGCCACATCTTTTAAAGTGCTTGTCATTGTATTTTTTTTAATTTTTTGTTAATATGTTCGTAACGTTACGAATTGTAACATATTTTTATGACATTGTCAAGTGACGTGCCGGTTTCGTGCCGGTTATTGTATTTCCCTTTGTAAAGGGGGTTAGGGGGATTTTATCAGGCACTTGGAGGAAATTTGCTTTTGCAAGCAAATTAAATTTATTGACAAAAAACAGGAAAAATGATAGAATGGTTAAAGTGATTAAAATAGTTAAAATGATTAATTTATAACTCAACATTATTATGAACTCTACCGTTACAGCAACTTACGCTAAAATACACCTCGGCGAATTACTTAACCGTGCCGGCTTTAAAAATGAAAAAATATTCATTAAAAAAAATAATAATATTATCGCCATGCTGGCTCCCGTTCACGACAACACTGAAGACCCATCAAACAATATTGTGGCAAAATTCGCCGGGAGTATTGACATTACAGACAAAGAAGCAGAAGATTGGGCTGATGAAATTATCTCCCGACGTAAAAAATCCAAACATTGGAGTAAATAATGAAGTATTTAATTGATACCGATATTATTATCGCGTATTTACGCGGTGTTCCTTCTGTGGTAAAAAAACTTTCTTCTCTGACTTTAGATGAATTTTCTATATCAGCAATGACAAAAGCAGAACTGCTTCTCGGTCCAAGAAATTTGAAAGGCAAGCGAGCTGTCAAAGCGATGAAAACTGTTACGGATTTTCTAAATTACTTGGAAATCGTTCCTTTTAATAGTGCCTGTGCTGATATTTTTGCGGATGTTTCCGCCTCTTTAAGAAAAAAGGGGTCTAAAATCGGTGATGCTGATATAATAATCGCCGCTACCGCCCTTAAAAACAACTTGACTTTAGTTACTCATAACCAAAAACATTTTTCTCAAATTAATTCTCTGCCCTGCATTGACTGGGTTGAATAATTATTCTCGTACTCTCTTATGAAAAAAAATATTAATAAAAGAAATTGCGGCGTGTTGCTGCACCCTACTTCTCTGCCGGGAAAATATGGCATCGGCTCCCTCGGTAAATCAGCTTACTCTTTCGTCAATTTCCTTCATTCCGCGGGACAGTCTTTCTGGCAGGTTATGCCGCTTGAACCAACAGGTTACGGTGACTCCCCTTACGCGGGATTTTCCGCTTTTGCGGGCAACACGAATTTAATTTGTTTAGAAGAACTTAGAAAAACCGGTTTACTTACTGAAAAGGATTTGCTTCATAAGCACAAATTTTCTGATGAAAAAATCGATTACGGCACGGTAATAAAATTTCATAATAAACTCCTTGCAAAAGCTTTTAATCATTTTAAAAAATCGCAACACCAAAAATTAATCTCCGAATTCTCTGAATTTAAAGACCAACAGAAAAACTGGTTAGATGATTATTCGGCATTCATGGCTTATAAAGATGAAAACAACGGTAAAATTTGGAGTGCGTGGAGTTATGGAAAAGGGAAACTAAAATTCACTCCGGAAAATAACAATAAAATTAAAATTGAATTTCATAAATTTATTCAATTTTTATTTTTTAAACAATGGTTTGAACTTAAAAATTACGCTAATAAACACGGAATAAAAATTATAGGCGATATGCCCATCTTTGTCGCTTATGACAGCGTTGACGTTTGGGCTAATCCGGAACTGTTTCTGCTTGACAATAAAGGTCAAATGACCCACGTGGCAGGCGTTCCTCCTGATTATTTTTCAAAAACAGGTCAACTATGGGGTAACCCGCTTTACAATTGGAATGTCTGTCAAAACAATAACTTTAAATGGTGGATTGATAGATTTGAATGGTTGATGAAAACCGTTGATGTTATCCGGATTGATCACTTTCGCGGATTTGCCGCCTGTTGGAGTGTTCCGGCTGAAAATAAAACCGCGGAAAAAGGGAAATGGGAAAAAGTTCCCGGTTGCGAGTTGTTCAATACTCTTAATTCTCATTTCGGAAAATTACCTTTCCTCGCGGAAGACCTCGGGGAAATTACCGATGATGTTGTCGAACTTCGTGAAAAATTCGGTTTCCCGGGAATGAAAATTTTACAATTTGCTTTCGGCGGGAACGCGAAAAATATCTTCCTGCCACATAATTATGAACGCAAATCCGTGGTTTATTCAGGAAGCCATGACAACAATACTTCTAAAGGATGGTACAATCAACTTGACGAAAACACCCAAAATCATGTCAGAAAATATTTAAAATGCAGCGGAAATGATATTGCTTGGGATATGATTCGAACAGCTCTCGCTTCTGTCTCTGAACTTGCCGTTATACCTTTGCAGGACATTTTATCTCTCGGCAGTAAAGCACGAATGAACTTCCCGGGTAAAGCGGGAGGCAATTGGCAATGGAGATTTAAAAAAGAAGAATTAACCGAATTTCTCGGTGTCAGATTGAAAGATTTGACTGAACTTTACGGAAGAACAGAAACCACGGAAGAATGATTTTAATTATTTTTTGCCCACGGAACACACGGAAAGACACGGAAATTATATTTATATTTCAATGAAATAACCCCGCTGTTCGTATGGGTCATTGTTTTGCCACTAAATAATGAATATGCGATAATACGCACATTATTTCATTGTTGCCAATAGATGAATTTAATCGTATTCCCCATAAATAGTACTGCAAAAGAAATTATCTTGCTAAAGCGCTATCCTAAATACTCAGGACGTATTCGTGAGCTCGTAAAATAATTCATAATAAATATAATTTTATTTCTTGTATTCTAATCATTTTGCTATTAAATTATTTTGCAAATAAATGAAACAAATCGTTTTGTCATCAAATGATTTTGTCAAATAAATTTCTCAATCGTACTGTTTAAATAGTTCTGTTAATGAATTTAATTGTTTTGCAAATTCTTTATTTCGTGGTTCACTTCTGCATTCCTAAGATGAATGCCCCTTCTTCAAGTATTATCTTCCCATCAATCTCTTTCCCTTCTTTTTCATAAAATTCTTTTTCATCAGCAATTAATTTCCACTTTCCTTCCGGCAAAATAAATTCAGCGACATTTTTCGACGGGTTAAGCAAAACAACGATTTTGGGTTCATTTTTTATTGAAGAATCCGCGTTAAGAACATATCCTGCCGCGTGCTTATTTTTAGTTTTCAAAGATTTATAAAAACTATTTGGTTGATCCTCTGCTAATCTCAAAACAGGATTTTTCATCCGCAACGCAATTAATTTTTTATAAAAATCAAGAAAATCAGAATTATTTTTCATTAAATTCCAGTCTATTACATTACTTTTATAGTCCTGAGTTTGAACATCCTTATCTCGCATAACAGCCTGGCCCTCCAAAATCATAGGGATTCCTTGTGATGTGAGCAAAATTATTCCCGCCATTTTCGCTCGATTGATGATATTGGTTTTATTAGTCCATTCCTCGTTATTCAATCTATTAGCTATAGTTTCCTCATCGTGACTTTCAATATAATTCACAGTTTCCATGGGATTAGCATAAAAATTTTTATCTTTGCTCCAACGGATTCTGTCCAAAATAGAATTTTTCTTTTTCCCTCTGCTGATAAAATCTTTAACATCTTCCCGAAAAGAATCATTCCATCGGGCAACAGTCGTATTTTTAAGTTCTGCGCGATTATTTGACCAATCTTCGGCAATAAGAATTAAATTTCCTTTTGTCATTTTCGCGGATTCTAATTTTGCAATGTTTTCCGCTGTAAATAAATTCTTCTGGTCAATTAAATGTGATAAATCAAAACGGAACCCGTCAATGTGATACTCCTTTAGCCAATAATTCAAACTGTCAAGTATTAATTTTCTCATCATTGGTCGAGAACAATAAGTATCATTTCCGCATCCCGATTTATTCCCGCCGGTAAAATAATATTCGGAATCAATCATTCCAAGCGCGTTATCAGCATTACTCGTGTGATTAAAGACAACGTCCACTATCACGGCAATCCCGTTTTTATGGAGTGTATCAACCATTTTTTTCAATTCGCTCACTTGTTTTCTGCCGGCAGGATCGGTTGAAAAAGAGCTTTCCGGAGCGAAATATAAACTTGTCATATAGCCCCAGCTGTAATGTTTCATGAAATTGATTTCCGCACCGTTTTGATATTCATGCAACGGTAAAAATTCCACTGCGTTTATCCCAAGTTTCCTCAAATAATTCAACGGACTGCCCGGTTTATCAATCGTCATTGCGAGAAATGTATGAGGAATGTCTGAACAAGCCGGATTTTTACCTGTTAAATCCGCAATGTGTGTTTCATAAATTATAATTTTGTCTTTGGACGGTGTTGTGTAATTCTTATCTTGCCAACCCGTGAAAGGGGCGTCTTTTGTTTCGTGATAAATTACAATTGATTTTCCCGCGGAACCGACACTTGCTTTTGTGTAAGGATCATTAACCAAAAAATCACCTTCACTTTTATGAATCAGAAATTTATAAAATGTGCCGTGAGGAATTTCTTTTTTTGAAGCGTCAGCCGACCAGATAAAATTATTTCCGCGATTCATTTTCAATTTTTTAAACGGTTCTTTATCTTCGGAATTTTTGTAAAGCAGGACTTCGGCATTTTTTAATCGCGGTCCAAAAAGTCGAAAATCCACTTTTTCTTTTTCGATTACAGCGCCCAAACCGAAATTTACCGCCGGAATTGAATCGAAAAACTTTTTCAGGAGTGGTCGTGAAATAGTTAACGGTAAAGTAGTTTTCCTTTTCATTTTTACACCGTTTTTATCTGAAATACCGGTTATTGTAATTTGGTTATCAATTACATAATTTTCAGCTTCAATGTCAATCGGTGAAATTACAAGTTTTACATCTTTTAAATTAGGAAGTAAAGTTGCGGATTTTACCGTTCCGTCTTTTAAAACATAATTAACCGAGTTTTCAGCGGAATTTTTGTTAAGCGGTTCACTGAACGTCACAACCAATCTTGATTTTCCCGTAAGAACTGCTTTGGATGGTGTTGGGGGAGTGATATCCCCATGAATGTCAAAATTAACCCACAGATTGTTATTTTTTTTATACTTGCTGCTAATTTTATCAATCTGCTGCCATTTGCCTTTGTCTGTAACAAATTTGAATTCCGGATAACCGCTTCCGCCCGGAACATCAATTTCAGAAACGTTTTTTTCGAGAGTATAAATTCCACCCGGAGTTTTTTTTAGTTTCCAATCAGGGTTCCCGATCGCTTCCGCCCATTTATTAAATGTGCCGACAACGAAAATATCATTATTTTTTTTAAAATTCGGGTCATACACTTCGGGCTGAAAAATAAAAGTGACTTTTTTAATATCATCTGAGAGCAGATATCCGGAAATTTCTTCCTGTTTTCTGAAAACATCTTTATTAATGAATAAATTTCTTCCCTGAGTATATTTTTTATCAATATAATTTGGTTCCTGCCACTCATTTTTATTTTTCAAAAACTTAAACTCAGGGTCACCGCCAGCTCCTTTTACAAAAAGCTGTTCATAAGGTTTTTCAAGTATATACACCTTTTTATCTTTTTTCATTTCCCAATTTTTGCTGCCGATACTTTTTTGCCAGCCGTTAAAAGAGCCGAGAACATAAATCTTATCTTCCGGAAGTATTTTAGTTTTATAAGCAGAGGGATCATAAATAAATTTGACAGTATTTGTTTTGTTCATAAAGATATAGCCTGATTTATTAGGGTTAAAATTATCCGGTAATTTAATTTTGGTATTTTGTCTATTATTTGTTGCTGCTTTTTCCACGTATCGTGTGGCACAGGAACATATTATTAAAAAAAATATAAATAATGATTTTAATTTTAAAGTTGATAATTTCATAGATATTGGATTATTATTCCCCTTTGTTTAAAAGTAGTTGAGAGGATTTTAATTTGAATTATTAAAATTCATTAATTCGTAACGTTACGAATTATACCATAGTTGTTATTTAAATGTCAACCGCTAATTTGATAAAAAACAGCGTATATGTTATTATATTACTATATGCGTAATTAAAACCTTAAAACTTTAAAACCTTTTATGCAAAATACAGTCATTAACGCTGTCGCTCCAACAAGAATCTGTGATGTGGGTGGATGGACAGACACTCACTTCGCCAAATTTGGTGCGGTATTTAATATTGCGGTATATCCTTATGTAGAAATTCAGATTAATTCGCTTCCTATTGCGGAAACTGAATCCCGGGTAGTCATTAACGCGGAGAATTTTGGGGATTCATATTCAGTGAATCCGGGAAATATTATTTATGATAAACACCCTTTGATCGAAGCCGCGATAAAAACAATGAAACTTCCGGACGATATCGCGTTAAAAATAAATATTTTTTCTTACGCACCGCCCGGAGCGTCTATGGGGACTTCCGCGGCGGTTTCTGTCGCGTTAACCGGAGCGCTTGACGCTCTCACTTCAGGTCGTCTTACTCCGCATGAAGTTGCATCTTTAGCGCATTCTCTCGAGACAAAGGAGTTAGGGCTTGAATGTGGAGTTCAGGATCAGTTAGCAAGTGTTCATGGAGGGATAAATTTTATTGAAATAGATAAATTTCCACATACAAATATTACAAAACTGAAAATTCCGAATAATATCTGGTGGGAACTCGAACAACGACTCCTTTTGACTTATATCGGTAAACCGCATCAGTCATCTGAAATCCATAAAATGGTTATCGCTGATCTTGGAAACGAGCCGCACAAGGATTCGCGTTTGGAACAACTCCGCCGGTTGGCTCATCAGTCGAAAAATGCTTTATGCGAGGGAGATTTTGCCCAACTTGGCGGAATTTTTAATGAAAATATTAAAGTGCAGGAAGCTCTCCATAAAAATCTTATCTGTGACAGCTTTAAAGAAATAATTTCTATCGCAAATAACTTTGACGCAATTGGTTGTAAAGTGAACGGAGCAGGCGGAGACGGCGGTTCGGTAGCGATTCTCACAAACGGGGATATGAGCAAGAAAAGAGAATTAAAAAAAGCACTTATCCAACACAATTTTCAGATACTTCCAATTTATCTTTCGCGACGCGGATTACGAATTTGGAAAACTGTATCTAATAAAATAGTGTGAATTTGTGCTACAAATATTACGTCCTTAATGGGACTAAGAGTATTTTTGAGTATAGTAGCAAGTTGCGAGTTACGAGAAACGACCGTGCCGTTGGTTCGGTATCGATATTCGACTGTAGCCGACCTCGTTGAGGTCGGACAAAAACCGCAGCCAGCGGCAGCGGCTACAAAAAATGAGGTTGGACAAAAACCGCAGCCAGCGGCAGCGGCTACAAAAAAACGCCGAGAGCGACAGAATTATACTTTCGCGAGTTCTTTGTTTTTCCTGTTTGTTTTCTGTTCCGGTTTTGTAACTTTAAAAGTTATTTTTCCTTTAGCGCAGCCAAGCAATACTTTTGATCCTTCGGGGATTTTCCCGCGTAAAATTTCTTCCGACATAGGGTCTTCAATGTTCTGCTCTATCGCGCGGCGGATAGGTCTGGCACCATAATGCGGATCATAACCTTTTTCGAGCAGTAATTCTTTAGCTTTTTTAGAGAGAGTAACTTTAATTCCCCGTTCATCTAATCTTGCGAAGACTTTATCCATTTCGAAGTCAATAATTTTCAATAGTTCTTGTTTCTGAAGATTTCTGAAAACTACAATATCATCCAAACGGTTTAAGAATTCGGGTTTAAAAGTTTTTTTCATCGCGTCAATGAGTTTCCCTTTCATTCCGTCGTAAGATTTATCTTCATCTTTTGCCGCGAAACCGAGAGATGATTGTTTTCTGAGAAGTTCCGCTCCAATATTTGATGTCATTATTATAACGGTATTTCTGAAATCGATAACTCTGCCAAGTCCATCAGTTAATTTTCCTTCTTCAAGAACCTGAAGCAGAATATGGAGAACATCGGGATGCGCTTTTTCTATTTCATCGAACAGCACGACGGAATAAGGTCGTCTTCTGATTTTTTCTGTAAGTTGTCCGCCTTCATCATAACCAACATACCCCGGAGGAGACCCGACGAATTTTGATACCGAGAATTTTTCCATATATTCGCTCATATCGACAGTAATTAAAGCATCAGTATCATCGAACATAAATTCCGCGAGAGCTTTTGCGAGGAGAGTTTTCCCAACACCTGTCGGTCCGAGAAAGACGAAAGAGCCGATAGGGCGTCGGGGGTCTTTTAAATTCGCGCGTGAGCGTCTGAGAGAACGAGAAATAGCAGAAATTGCTTCGTTTTGTCCCACAACCCTCTTGTGAAGTTCATCTTCCATTCTAAGAAGTTTATGAGATTCTCCTTCCTCAAGTCGGGTGACAGGAATGCCTACCCATTTCGCGAGAACAGTTGCTATTTCATCAACATCAATTGTATCCCAATTTTCGTTACTTTGTTTATTTACAATTCCTTCAAGTTTATTTTTTATTTCCCGCTCTTTATTTCTTAAGTTTGCCGCGTCCTCGTAGCGTTGTTCTTCAACCGCGTTTTTTTTCTGTTCAACGATTTTTTTAATTTTGTTTTCAAGAGATTTTTCTTCAGGAGATTTTATTTTCTTTTTAAGATGAACCCGCGCTCCCGCTTCATCAATAAGGTCAATAGCTTTATCCGGGAGAAACCGTCCTGAGATATATCTGTCACTCATTTTCGCTGCTGCTTCAAGTGCGCCGTTTGTATATTTTACATGATGAAATTCTTCATATTTTTTGCGCAGACCTTTTAGAATTTCTGTTGTCTCATCAATCGTCGGCGGCTCAACAAGCACCATTTGAAATCTTCTTTCAAGCGCGGAATCTTTTTCAATATACTTTCTGTATTCATCCATCGTCGTCGCGCCGATACATTGAAGTTCACCGCGCGAAAGAGATGGTTTAATGATATTTGAAGCATCATTCGACCCCTGCGCGGCGCCCGCGCCGACGATGGTGTGCATTTCGTCAATAAACAGAATAATTTTGCCGTCTTTTTTTACTTCTTTCATGACGTTTTTGATTCGCTCTTCAAATTGGCCGCGATAAACAGTTCCGGCAACAAGTAAAGCCATATCAAGAACAACAACACGTTTATTAAGCAGCACATTCGGTGCTTCGCCATTTACGATTTGCTGGGCTAATCCTTCAACAATCGCTGTTTTACCAACCCCTGCTTCACCGATCAGCACGGGATTATTTTTTTGTCTTCTGCAGAGAATTTGAACAATTCTTTCAATTTCCTTTTCCCGTCCGATAATCGGGTCAAGTTTCCCGTTCTTTGCGGCTTTAGTCAAATCCTGACTAAAGGCATCAAGTGTTGGAGTAGATGATTTTCTGCTTTTCGGGGAAGATTTTTTCTGCCCGTGAGCGATATTTCCGCTTGAACTTTCACTAATATGGCTTTCCGGAACATTTAACGCGTTCAATTCATCTATTACCAGCTTTTTCGCTTCGTCATAAGATACTCCGAGTGAGTCTAATACTCGTGAAGCAACCCCTTCACCTTCACGCAGAATTCCAAGCAGAATGTGTTCTGTGCCGACATAAGAATGGTTCATTTCCTGAGCTTCATGAATTGCAAATTTGACTACCGCGTTAGCTTTTGGAGTAAACGGGGCTTCACCAACAATTTTTGTATCGGGACCGAAACCGACCTGACTTTCCACTTCACCGCGAATTGCGTTCGGGTCGGCACCGAGTCTGTGAAGAACATTTAGCGCGATACCTTCATTAAGGTCGATAAGTCCGAGAAGGATATGTTCCGTGCCAACGTAATGGTGATTATATCTACCCGCTTCTTTTTTTGCGTTAATAATTACCTGTCCGGCTCTTGGAGTAAAATTACTTTGCATAAATATATATTTTTTTGGTTATAAGTTTAATTGATTAAACTCATTTAATAATTTTTTCTATAAAATTTTAAGTATTTATTTTATTAAAAACTTCTTCTTCAGGATTTAATTTATCGTTTATCAAGTACGCGTTTCCAGCGGTTGATTTCACGTTTTACAAATGCCGGATTTGTGCTGCCTAAGCTTTTCTTTGCTTCAACAGAAGCTTCCGGAGTTGATATTTTAAGAACATCTTCATCGAACAAAGGAGATAATTTTTTCAATTCTTTAAGCGGGATTTCTGTCATCCCGCAATTTTTTCTTACAGCCAAACCAACAATTTTTCCTATAATTTCGTGGGCTTCACGGAAAGGCATTCCTTTCTTTACAAGATAATCCGCCCAATCGGTGGCGAGAAGAAAATCATCAGCGAGCGCGAGTGTGATTTTATCATCACGGAAAGTTATAGTTGGAATCAGTTTTGCTATTACCGTAAGCGTGTTGATCAGGGTGTCCGCGCTGTCAAATACCGGCTCTTTGTCTTCCTGAAGATCACGGTTATAAGTCATCGGTAACCCTTTAGTTAAAGTAAGCATAGTCGTAAGATTACCGTAAAGGCGGGCGCATTTCCCGCGCGCGAGTTCAAGCACATCCGGATTTTTTTTGTTCGGCATTAGCGAACTTCCTGTGCAGTATGCGTCATCAATATCAATAAATCCGAACGGCTGCGAAGCCCATAAAATCAAATCTTCTGAAAGTCTTGAGATGTGCATTCCGATTATTGCCGCGGCAGACAAAAATTCAATAAAAAAATCTCTATCCGCAACCGCGTCCATACTATTCCGCGAAATTTTGTCAAATCCCAGCGTTTCCGCCACAAACTTACGGTCAAGCGGGAACCCTGATCCCGCAAGCGCGGCAGAGCCGAGCGGCAGAACATTTACGCGTTTGTACTGATTCTGAAGTCTTTCGATATCGCGTTCAAACATTTCCACATAAGCGAGCAAATGATGCGCGGCAAGCACCGGCATCGCGAATTGCAGGTGAGTAAAGCCCGGAATCACGAGCTGACTATTTTCTGATGCTAGAAAAACCAGAGATTTTTGCAAATCCGATAAGCAGTTTTGTAAAACTTTAATAACATCCCGCAAATATAGTCTTTCATCAAGCGCAACCTGATCATTCCTGCTTCTTCCCGTATGTAATTTCCCTGCGAGTTTCCCGATTCTATTTCCGAGTTCTGTTTCGATATTCATGTGAATATCTTCGAGTTCGGTATGAAATTCAGCTTTATCAGCGGAAATATCATCAGCGATACCGTGAAGCGCTTTAATAATTTTTTTTGCTTCCGTTTCCTTCAAAAGACCGATTTTTGCCAGCATTTCCGCGTGAACGCACGAACCCGCTATATCATAAAGAGCGATTCGGCAATCGAAGGAGAGCGATTCGGTAAATTTTTCGACGAGCGGGTTTGTTTGTTTAGAGAATCTGCCGGTCCAGGGTTTTTTAGTTTTTTTAGGCACGATAATTTTATTTGTTTAATTATTATATACAGTAATTGTATTTTAACAAAAAAGGCGGGTTTTTTCAATGGATGAATTATATATAAATGGCAATTTTATTGAAATGTTACTATAATTATTAAATGATTTAAACCAAAATTTAAACATTAATATTTAAAAACTCGTTTCGAGGCCATAAACGCCCGTAGAAAAAATGATTATATTTTCTATAATTATCCCTGCTTATAATGAGGAACATTTTCTTTCACAGACTTTAATTTCAGCGAAAGAAGCTATTAAAAAAGTTGAATCTGCAGGTGAAATAATCGTTGTTGATAACAATTCAACCGATAGGACAGCCGAAATAGCACGGAACTTCGGCGTTAAAGTTATTTTTGAAGAATATAATCAAATAGCAAAAGCGAGGAATTCAGGTGCACAAGTCGCTAAAGGAGAATATCTTATTTTTCTTGATGCGGACACGATTCTTTCTCCGGAATTATTATCTATTGCTTTGAAAAACTTATCAAGCGGAAAATGTTGCGGCGGAGGCTGCAAAATAAAAATGGATAAGGAGTTATCATTTACCAGCCAAAAGCTTTTAAATTTTTGGAATTGGATTTCAGAGAAAAAATCCCTTGCGGCAGGCTGTTTTATTTACTGCAGCCGCAAAGGATTTGAGGGAACCGGAGGTTTTAATGAGAAAATTTACGCTTCGGAAGAAATCTGGTTTTCAAAGAATTTAAGGAAATGGGGTAAAAAACAAAATTTAGAGTTTAAAATCATTAATGATATTTCTATTGTCACTTCAGGCAGAAAACTTGATAATAAATTTAAATTATGGCGTTCAATGCTGGCAATTCTGTTTTTCCCATTCTCAATATTTTTCCGTCGGATGTGTTCTTACTGGTACAAAAAATAAAATCATACGAACTTTTGACCTGCGAATACCGCTTGAGCAGCGGTAAATTATTGTATAATCCCTTCAGGGTTGATTTATTATTGCACTATAAGCCCCCGCTACGCGAACATGGAAAACACTTAATTGTGTAAAATTAATGTTTATAAGTTCACAGACGATGACATCCACGCGATGTAAATAAAAATCGGGTATCTCCTGTGTATAGCAATTGACATATAATATCAAAATTGATAATATTTAACAAGAAATTTTAACTTCAAAAAAGGAGGATTTATTATGCCGCTGATTTCCTTAAAAACATCAGTTGAAATTCCGGAAAATAAACGCGAAGCTCTGCTGTCTGAACTCTCTAAAATTGTGGCTGAATCAACAGGCAAGCCGGAACAGTATGTTATGGCAATTATTGAAACTGCAGATTTTATGATGGGCGGACATCCAAGTATGGCTGCTTTTGCCGATGTACGCGGAATTGGAGGAATTAACCGTGAAACTAATGCTAAAATTTCGGAAAAGCTTTGTGCATTGCTGGAAAGCAGATTGTCAATCTCTCCGCAAAGAGTTTATATTAATTTTACAGATATTCCCGCGTCAAACTGGGGATGTAACGGTTCAACTTTCGGTTAGAAAATGAAAAAAATAATTATTATTACTTTATGCCTGCTATGCGCATACAATGCTGCTTCATCTGAAAACAAGGCGCGTAAAGTCGCCGGACCTGATTATATCGAAATAGCTTGTATGTTAAGCGGCGGGATGAAACGAGTTACATTTAAGAATCACGTTTTCACCTTTGTACAAACTTTTCCTAAAAAAAAGAAAAAGGGTGGTTTTGAACCCAGATTCGGAGATTTAAGAAGTTTTGTTGAAATACAAAGGAAAACAAGAATTTTTGATAAAAAACAAATTCAACGTTTAAAAGACTGGATTAAAAAATATAAAATAACATCTGTTAAACCTCTCAAAAATCCCGGTAAAAAAGATCTGGCAGCAATAAGATATCCGGCAAATCTGATGATATATGTTGATTCAAAAGAGTATAAACTAAACAACTATACGATTACAAAAAATCCGCAATTACAAAAGGCGCTTAAAGAATTATTTGAAATAGCCAAAGAGTTTACTGCGATCGAATAAAAGAGATTAATTTTAAACCAACCAACTGATAGAAAATGACAGAACAAGACAAATTCGCAATAGAAAAAATAATTAGTGCCGCTGAAAAAAACGGCTTAGATGTTAAAACAGGGAAGATTAGAAGAACTTCTTCAAGATTCTGCCTTGGCGTTGAGCACGGTGATTATAACGGAACAGAACTTTTCGGTGTTGGAACCGACAGGTTCATCTGGATGGCATATAAACCAAACGGCACGAATAAAAGCAGATTTTTCAGCGTGAATTTTCCCGAAGACGGAGTAGTCGAATTTGAAACAGGAAAAGCGCCGGAGCCAAAATCTGTCCATGATTCCTGGGCGAGATTTCCTCTCGGTGTTGACTATATTTTACACCGTGAAGGTTTTAATGTTTCAACAGGAATTGATGCTGTGCTTTTTGGGAACATACCCGGCGGGGGAATGTCCCGATCGGCTTCTCTTTCGTTAAATTTAATTCTTACGATTCTTGAAATTAACAAAATAGAAATGGACGATAAAAATCATATTGTTGATCTTGCGCAGATGGTTGAAAATGATTATATAGGGTCACCGTGTGGAATTCTTGACCAAACAATGATTTTGTTCGCGAAAAAAGGCATGGGAACCCATTATAATCCCGCCGACCGGTCAATAAAATATATCCTCCTTGGAAAATCAGATGAAGAGTTCAGAATCGTAAGCCTTGATACCGGAACCGTGAGACCGGGACTTGAAAAATCAACGTATAAAATTCGTAAAGAAGAATGCGATGAACTGGTGGAATTGTTGAAAGATGAATTTGAAATTTCCTGTCTTGCAGATGTAAAAACACAAGAACTTTACGATAGAATAATTGCGCGGGTTAAAACTTCGAACCCTGATTTATGCGATAGATTGGATTATATTTTTCACGCGCAACAAAGATTTTACAAAATGATTGCTGCATGGAAAACCGGTGATATTGCTGCCGTTGGGAAAATTTTCAGAACGGACGGCCTCAGTCTTCGTGATAAATATAAAATTTCAGGACCGGAACTTGAAACAATGTGCGATATAGCACGAACAGTACCCGGCGTTTTTGGCGAAAGAATGCTTGGCGGAGGAGATAAAGGTGCTGCGGGAGCAATTGTTCGTATGACTTCGGTTGAAAAGTTAAAATATGCTATAGAAACGGCATATCCGCGCAGTCATCCTGACCTTGCCGATAAATTCGCTGTTCATTCATGCAAAATCGTTGATGGAGTGAAAGAGTGGGATATGGTTTGGAACCCGGAATCCATAATAAGTAATAAGTAATGAATTATAAAAAAATCTAAAAACCAGAAACTAAAATAAAAAACCCGTGAATTAGCGGGTTTTTTAATATAATGGTGGGCGACACGGGATTTGAACCTGTGACCTCCTGCGTGTCGAGCAGGCACTCTAACCAACTGAGCTAGTCGCCCATTTATATCAATTAACGCAATAAATTTTACAGAAACGCCCATATAAAGTCAAGGTCTGTTTTTTTGTGTTGACTAGAATGGCTTATTTTGATAGACTATATTAAATAATTAATTTACTTAAAAAAACATGAATAAATATTATATTTATATTTTT
>QMOL01000019.1 GCA_003648225.1 Chlamydiota bacterium | reverse complement strand
TAAATCCGAAGGATTGGATATTCCATTTTATTCTTCCGCCGATATCCGCGATTCGGGATATAAAGCCGCATGTATTGACTTAAACCTTTTCCCCGCCGGTTTTAATAATCTGTGCGAAAAATTTGCCGATGAGGCAATGGATTCCATAACTAAAGTTATTAAAAAAAAGTTTAACAACATACCGCACATAAACGTCTTAATTATTCCTGAAGCCCATTCGAGAAATAAATTTTATAACGCTCATCTTTGGAGCCTTAAAAATATTCTTGAAAAAACGGGTTTGAAAGTTACTGTAGCGACAATGGACATCCAAAACTGCCACCTAGAAACTTTTGACGGAAAACTTTTAAACACAAAACCAATTATCAAAAAAAATAATCTTCTTGTTGACCAAAGCAACTCCCCTTTCGACTGGATCCTTCTGAATAATGATCTTTCAGATGGAGAAATTGACTGGCTGAACGGCTTAAACCAGCCCGTTATTCCGCCGATAAGTTTTGGCTGGCATAAGCGTCGTAAATCTTATTTCTTTAAAAGTTATAATAACTTAATTAATGAACTTGCAAAAAAATTTGATTTCGATCCCTGGCTATTAAGTGCAATAACGGATTCGGAATCGAATGTTGATTTCAATACTGAAAACGGACGTGGAAAAATCGCTGCAGCGGTAGATAAAATTTTGTTATCGATAAAGAAAAAATATGATGAATATGGAATTAAAAATCCACCGCGCGTCTTTATTAAAAACGATTCCGGAACTTATGGAATGGGAATTATGGTCGTTAAATCACCGGACGAAATAATGCGCATGAATCGGAAAGCTCGAAATAAAATGGCAGTCGGGAAAGGTAAACAACCTATCAGTAATGTTATCATTCAGGAAGCTGTGCCTACAAGAAATATTACAAATGAATTTGTCACAGAACCGGTCGTTTACCTCATCGGTCTGCAAATCATCGGCACATTCCTGCGCGCAAACAGTGAACGCGGCGCGACAGACAATCTAAACGCGAAAGGGATGAGTTTTTACAGATACTGTACTTTGCATCCTGTTGACACGCCAAGCGAATGTTTGTGCAACAGCGACAGCCAGATTATTTACAGAACTCTCGGTAAAATCAGTGCCATCGCCGCTGCTTTGGAAGAACGTAATCCGTAATCCGTATTCGTGAATAGAAAATCATTAAATAATAATTGATTGTAATAAAATTCAATTTGATTTTTCTTGAAATCAAATTTACTCAGCCATGCCTGCAAACAATCAAAAACCGGCATGGCAAAGTGGTTAAATATATAAGCTGATTTTTTGTGGTTGTAAATGATAACAGGAATCCAAAATAAAAACCTCATAAACTTTTACGAAAAAAATCCGCCGATCTTTCAAAATGATCAGCGCGACCTCTCTCATCTGCTTGAAAAAAATAACGTTAAATACGGTCCTTGGACTTTGTCATTCGAAATGTCTCCCGCAATTCTTGACCATTCAGACACGGAACTAATTAAATCCGCTGTCAAAAAAACTGTTCGAGGAGCTGAGCTGCTTACAAATCTCATCGTCAAATCGCCGAAAAAATGGCGAAAACATTTTGACTGGAATGATGACTTTTTCAATCTCGCACTTGTTGATCCGGGCTACTCCTTCAATATTCCCTGCTCGCGTTTCGATATTTTTTATAATGAGGACAATCTGAAATTTGTTGAATTGAACACCGACGGCTGCTCAGGAATGACAAATGCCGATCTTTTTCTCAAAAGTTATATGGAAATTATTGACAGGCATCCCGAACTTGGCCTAAAAAAGTCTAAACCCATTTATGTCGTTCCGCATCTTATAGATACTCTTTTATCGTGTTACGAAGAATTCATTTCTAATTTCCCGGAAAACGGGATGCCGAAACAACCGGTTATAGGAATTCTCGATTTAGCGGGCGAAGATACAAGTTGGGAATTTGAAGCTGTAGCAAAATTCTTAAATGAAAAAGGCTTGAAAGCAAAAATTATAACTCCTGAACAAGCTGAGTTCAGCGGTGGAAAACTGACTTTCGCGGGAGAAGAAATCCACCTGATTTACCGACGGCTTCTCGGCACCGATTACGCCGAAAAAATGTCGTTACTCGCACCGGTTACCGCGGCATTTAAAGAAAGGAAAGTTTGTATGGTAGGTGCTCCGCGCTCACAGTTTCCGTTCAGCAAGAAATTTTTCGCGTTTTTACAGGACGTTAAAATTCAGGAAAATTTTGATGAAGAAGTTTGCGATGCAATAAATAAATTTATTCCTTGGACGAGAATTTTCCGCGAAGATAAAACACAATTCAATAATGAGAAAATCAATTTGGTAAATTTCGTTCGCGAGAACCGTGAATTTTTTGTTCTAAAACCTTGCGAATCAAAATGCGGTTATGGAATTTTTCAGGGTAAATTTATGGAACAAAATAAATGGAATAATTCTATCAAAACAGCACTGGGAAAAGATTACATCGTTCAAGAATTTATAAACCTTCCAACTAATTATTTCCCCCGACTGCTTCCTGATAAAAAAAACGAACTGCGCTATATTCATCTCGGAGGTTATTCATTCGGCGGAAATTTTTCGGGAATCCTCGGCCGCACATGCGCTAATCCCCTCCTCACAGTAATCCACGGTGAGCGATTGCTGCCCGTGCTTTGCCAAATCTAATTAATTTCTACCGAATGTTGCGCGTAGCTCCCGCTGCTTAATTAAGGTTTACTCGAAAAGTATTGTAGCACCGACACAAAAAGATGCTACAAATATTCCGTCCCTAACGGGACGAAGACCTTTTCGAGCAGGCCCCAATTAATTCCGACCTCAAAATTGCCTATAAGGCAAAGATAAAACAACACAGATCACTACACACTGTGATTCAATCTAACATACTAATTTATTAATACAATATAATATTTAATGGTTATTTTCATTCTTGTTTAAATTTTAACATAAATTTTCTACCATTGCAATAAGTTACAGAACCCGGTTTCGGCGAATGAATTTTACAGAACTTATTAACCGGCTATTAAATATTTAATATTCAGTTAATAATTAGAAAGATTTGCGTTTGTGTCAGAAAACATATCTTAACATACCAATTATACTATTGTAATAACTTTAACTTGTTGATATAATTATTTAAAATTATAAAAAATAATCAGTACAATTGACTCGTGATTTTTAAAAAGATATTCAAATATTCGTCACTCGTTATTATTCTTTCGGTAGGCACATATCTTATGTGGCCTGTTCAGGATGAAAAATATATACCTGAAGGTGTTGAAGAAACCTGCTCTTCAACTTGCACACCTGCAAACGTCAAATACAATATCCGATTTGTTCCCGGTGGTTATTATTTTCCCGGAATTGCTCCGGCGGGGATTGGTCAGCCAAATAAGGGCTTTTATGAAGTTGCTGCCGCCTATGAGAATTTGCATCCCGATACCAAAATCACTTTCTGCGACGCAATGGCACGGCGGGAATATCTTGTTACTCAATTGAGTTCCAGTAAAGCTCCGGATATTCTTAACGTAAATGTCGAAGACGTGTGGCCGGATGTTCAAAAAAACTGGTATGTTCCTCTCGATAATTATTTAAACAATCCCAATCCATATATACCGCAGGGCAAACCCGGGTCAGTTCAGTGGTGGGACATGTTTAAATTTCAGGCAATAAGCCGCGGTAAACTCGCGCCGAACGGGAAGATGTACTGCATTTCCTACGATATGATTGAAACGGCGATATACTACAATAAAAATATTTTCAAGAAAGTTGGCGTAAAAATACCGAAAAACTGGGATGAATATGAAGAAATAATGACTAAAATCCGTAAGGCCGGTTATACTCCGATTCAAACTGTTGTAACCATTTATTCTGATTGGGGAATAGATTTATTTCTGGACCAGCTTTATTATAATATTTTACCGGGCATTGATTTAGTTAAAGATCCTGTTCGTGAGAAATATCTGCAGGGATATCTTGACTGGGATGAAGTGTGTTTTCTTTTCAAAAAAGGTTTTTTTACGCGATACGACAAACGATACAGAGAATTATGGAAATTACTCAAACGTTTCAGAAAATTCTCGAATAAAGATATCGCGACCGAAGATATGATTAGAGGTTTTGTTCGCGGAGATGCGGCAATGATCTGGTCTTCAAATTTGATTTCTTACCGTTTTAAAGCAGATAAAGATATTGATTTCGACTGGGGTGTCTTTTATCTACCAAAATTCACTACCAATACAACTAAATATGCCTCCGGAGTGGATATGTGTGTAATCGGCGGGTCAGGCGCTCAATTCGAAATTTCCAATTCGGCATTCTCCGACACAGGTGACCCGAAAACTTCGGAACGGCTTAAACGGGTAGTTGACTTTATGCAATTCATTACCGTTCCTGATCAATACAGAAAAGTTGTCAATGAACGTCCGTTACTTGTTCCTAATATAAAAGGAGTTGAAACTCTTCCGTTATTAAAACCGTTTGAAAAAATATTACATCGGCGTTACACAACAACCAAATGGACTTATACTTTTGATCTAAAGTTTAGTGATATATTAGAACGTATGCTTCTACTATATCTTGACGATTATATTTCACTTGATGAGTGGATCGAGTGGCAGGAGAAGAATCTTGAAAGCGCGTACAGACGTTTTACACGTAAAAAACATCCTGATTTTGCGGCAATGGAAAAAGAGTGGCAACGACTTGCTCCAATAAGAAAAAATTATATTGATATGCCGGAATTACCGGATAAAAATTAGAGACACGACCTTTGCCCCCGCCAGCGGCGGGGCAAGTTTTGATATTTTGACTTTTGACCTTTAGACTAAAAAAACATGGCAGATAAAAAAGACAAACCTTTTATTTCATACAAACTGCGTGGAGCGCTTGTTTGTTATTCTATTATAATCATTCCGATTCTTTTGCTTGGATTATTCACATATTTACCTGTTTTCTGGGCATTCCAGAAGTCTTTTTATGATTTCGAGATAGGAGGCATTTCACATTTTGTAGGTTTAAGCCATTACATAGAATATTTCACTACCGATCCAACCACGTATATTTCTCTCGTTAATATGGCGTTTTTTACTCTTTTCGCTGTTGTTGTTCGGTTATCTCTTCCGCTTATTGTTGCAAAGCTAATTATTTCAATCCAATCCGAGCGGTGGAGACATTTCTACCGAATACTTTTTCTTGCTCCAATCGTTGTTCCAGGTGTAGCAACCATGCTGATCTGGGGTGGAATGATTTACTCAAGTCAGGGCCTGATTAATGAATTCTTGCGACTGATCGGTTTGGGTAACTATACGCATGCCTGGCTCGCCAATCCCGGCACAGCACTTATTGCTGTTGCGATGGTTGGTTTTCCGTTTATTGGAGGATTTGAAGTTTTGATATATTATGCCGGATTAAGCGGCATTCCTGAGAGCGTTAACGAAGCGGCATTACTTGAGGGATGTGTAGGAATAAGGAAATTTTTTCTTATAGATATTCCTATGGTATTAAGTCAGTTAAAACTCATTTTAATTTTAACTGTTATTGCCGGAATCCAGGGCTTTGAGGGTCTGATTATTCTGACAAGCGGCGGGCCGGGTTATCGAACAACTGTTCCGGGTCTTATGATGTATTTTAACGCATTCAGCTTTCAGCGATTCGGTTACGCCTGTGCTGTTGGTGTAATTCTTTTTGTTTTGATTTTCACGTTAACAATTATTAACTTTAAATTTTTTAAATCCGCTGAAGAACTACAGGCAACTAAATAACTTATGAAACACACAAAAAACTGGTATCTTCATCTCTCTATTCTCGCTTTCGCGTCATTAACGCTATTGCCGTTTTATTTCGTGATAAACAATTCTTTCCGTTCGAACACGGAAATGTATCATAGTTTTTTTGGCTTTCCTAAAACTCTTGAACAACTGATAGTTTGCAGCTATAAAACAATTAAAGGTGAAAAAGGAACAATCGTTGTCAATGATGAGCAAGAACAAATATCAAAAACGTTAACTTATAAAGACGCAGTAAAGTTTTATTTTGATTCCGTTACAAGAAATTATAAATCGGCGTGGAAAGTTTTACGGCCTTATTTTTTAAATACGTTTCTCGTTGTTATCGCAACGGCTTTTGGCGTATTGGTTTTTGGTTCAGTTACCGCTTATATTCTGTCCCGATTTAAATTTCCGGGCAATAAAGTTATTTTTTATTACTTTATCAGCACAATGATGTTTCCCGCCGTTTTAACTCTTGTTCCGAGTTTTCTGCTTGTAAAAAGATTAGGATTATTGAACTCACGGCTTGCTTTAATCATACCGGCAATAGCCGGCGGGCAAGTGTTTGCTATTTTTGTTTTCAAAAGTTTTTTTGACGGATTGCCTCAAGATCTTTTCGATTCAGCAAAAATTGACGGAGCAGGCCATTTCAGTTTATACTGGAATTTAATTTTGCCGCTGTCTAAGCCCGTGCTTTCAGTAGTTCTGATTATGAATATTCTGGGAATGTGGAACAGTTTTCTCTGGCCGTATATTGTTAATACAGATAAGAAATATCACGTTATTGCTTCAGGCTTGTTTGTATTATCACAAACCGAAGCAGCAGCAAATTTCGGACTGTTGTACGCGGCATATATCACCTCGAGTATTCCCCTGCTGATATTATTTATTTACGCGACTAAAACATTTATCCAGGGAATGACGTCAGGAGCATTCAAAGCCTAACCATAGTTTTAATCTATTTGACAATATATTAACTTTTGAGTAAACTATTTAGCAATTATTTTAAATAACCTACAACTAACTAGCAGGAGATGAAAATGTCAATATTACAGGAAATAGCAGAAAACCTTATGAAAGGCAAAGCACCCGTTGTTAAAGAGCTTACACAAAAAGCTCTTGATGATGGTATGGAACCGGCAGCAGTTCTTGCAGATGGCCTTATCGCCGGAATGAACGTGATTGGCGAACGCTTTAAAAAAAATGAAGTGTATGTCCCGGAAGTCCTTATCGCCGCTCGCGCGATGCATGCGGGAATGGATATTCTTAAACCCAAACTCGTTGCTGCAGGAGTTGAACCGATTGGCAAAGTAGTTATTGGAACAGTAAAAGGTGATTTACATGACATCGGCAAAAATCTTGTTTGCATGATGCTTGAAGGCGCGGGATTTGAAGTTCTTGACATCGGTATTGATTGTTCACCGGATAAATTCATTCAAACTGCCAAAGATAATGATGTTAAAATTATCGCGATGTCGGCTCTTCTTACTACTACAATGCCATCTATGAAAGGCGTTATCGAAGAACTTGACAAAGCCGGTCTTAAAGGCATCATTAAAACAATGATCGGCGGCGCGCCTGTTACTCAAAATTACGCAGACGAAATCGGCGCGGACGGCTACTCTCCTGATGCAGCATCCGCGGTCGATTTGGCAAAAACATTTATATAAATTTTTTGAGTTATTATAAATAAGTCCGGCAGGAATTTTCCATCCGGACTTTTTATTTTGAATTCTTAAGATTTCTTCTTATCCATTCTCACATCATGACCTCCAAAGAAAGATTTCTAAAAGCATTAAATCATCAAAAACCCGATCGCCCTCCTTTTAATTTTTGGATGGACAGGCCGTTAATGCAGCAATATGAAAAAGAAATTGGTCATCGCCACTGGCGTGTTACTCATTTCGGCGCTGATGTTATTGAAACTTTCCCCCTCGTAAATTTTACAGGTGAAATAGCTGATATCACTTCCTGGGGAACTCATTCTGAAATAAAGCCATGGGATGAACTCGATAATATTTCAATCCCCGATTCCGATGATCCCAAAATTTACGGACTTATAAAAAAAGACCTCAATGAATTCCCCGACCATGCGGTTATTCTCGATATGATTACTCCCTGGGGACATATTGCTTCCATTCGCTCATACGAAAAAATTTATATGGATATGTACGATGAACCGGAACGGTTTCACGCTCTTTCAAGAAAAATTACGGACTTATTGAAAATTGTTACTGAGCGCGCGTGCCAAATGGGCATTACAGCACTTTACTTAATGGAAGATCTCGCCGACAGAAACGGTTTGACAATTTCTCCCTCAATGATTGAAGAGTTTGTACTTCCATATGCAAATGAGTTAGCCGGAATCGCCCGAAAGTATAATATTCCTGTTATGTTCCATTCAGACGGAAATGTCAACGATTTACTTGACCATCTCATTAATATAGGTGTTCGTGCAGTTAATCCCATGCAACCTCATTTAAATAATGCGATAGAATTTAAAAATAAATATGGCAGCAAACTCGCTGTTTACGGTGGTCTTGACAACTGTTACATCATCCCTGACGGTACACCTGAAAAAGTACATGAGCATGTGTTAGAGGTATTTAATGAATTGGGAAAACCCGATGGTGCGCTAATTTTTTCTACGCACGATATTCCGGCATATACACCGAAAGAAAATGTTAAAACGATGATTTCAACAATTAAAAACGAATGTATATATTAGGAATTGTTTGTTACAATTACGCTTCCATTAATATTTAACTTTAAATTAAGAAGAAAATATCTTGAACGGAAAATAACGAATACAAATTCCCCAACCTTATAATTATGGAAATTATCAACTTAAAATGCGATTATCTTGAAAATCCACTGGGAATTGATAATATCAATCCACGACTTTCCTGGATTCTAAAATCCGAACAACACGGTCAATGCCAAACCGCCTATCAAATATTAGTGGCAAGCTCGAATAAATTACTTGCTGCTGACAATGCCGACTTATGGGATTCCGGAAAAGTTGAGTCGGAACAAACCAATAATATTAAATATTCAGGAAAAAAACTTCCACCACGACAAGAATGTTTCTGGAAAGTACGCGTATGGGATAAAAATGAAAAAATTTCTAATTTTTCCAAAATTAATTCCTGGGAAATGGGTCTTTTAGATTCACTGGATTATAGAGATAAAAACCGACCGACTTTGTCAGCAAAATGGATTGGTTCCCCTGAAATTCAAACTCCGATGTTCAGAAAAAAATTCTCCGCTAAAAATAATGTGAAACGCGCACGGGCATACATTTGCGGACTTGGATATTATGAATTATTTCTTAATGGCGAAAAAGTTGGTGATCATGTTCTTGATCCCGCTCAGACTGATTATGAGCAGCGCTCTTTTTATGTAGTTTACGATATAAAAGAACAATTAAAAGCTAATGATAATGTGATAGGTATAATCCTTGGCAACGGATGGTATAATCAAAATATTGTTTGGGGGGAAGGCTTTTCTTATGGAAATCCGGGTGTCATTTGCCAACTCGAAATCGATTATGACAATGGCGAAACACAAATCATCTGCAGTGATGGAACTTTCAAAGTCGCTCAAAGCCCTATTTTAAATAATAATGTTTATGCCGGTGAAGAATATGACGCACGGCTTGAAATAGAAAATTGGCTTGGTGTTGATTTTGATGATGGTAAATGGCAAAATGCTAAATGGATAAGCGAATGTTCTCCTCTTTTAATAAGTCAGAATCTTCCTGCCATAAAAAAAATAAATACCATTAAACCTGTAAATCTGACACAACCCAAACCGGGAATTTTTGTTTACGATTTGGGACAGAACTTCTCCGGATGGGCAAAAATTATGGTTACCGCCCCTAAAGGAACAATTATTACTCTGAAATTCGCTGAAAAATTATTCGATAACGGTATGATTGACCCGGCAACTACAGGTCCCGCGGCAACAAAAGTTATTCAAACAGATGTTTATATTTGCAAAGGCAAAGGTGAAGAAATATGGGAACCTCGGTTCACTTATCATGGTTTCCGATACGTCGAAATGACCGGATTGCCAACCGAGCCCTCCCTAAATAATCTTGAAGGAATAGTTGTCCATACTGCTGTAAAACCTTCAGGAAAATTTAACTGCTCCGATGAAATGATAAATAAAATCCATAAAACAGCTTTGTGGACTGAACTGACAAACCTTCACGGAATTCCAACCGACTGCCCTCATCGCGAACGATGCGGTTGGCTTGGCGATGCTCTCATTTCAGCTGAGATGACGATTTATAATTTTGACATGGCACTTTTCTGGTCAAAATTTATTGAAGATATTAATACCACGCGACGCGGAAAATTGCCACAAAATATCGCACCCGGAAAACGATTATGCGGCGCCAAACCGGACTGGCAAATGGCTTACATTTTGGTTCCGTGGTTTTTATATCTTTACTATGGCGATATACAAATTTTAGAACGGAATTATGACGGAATGACACAATTAATGAATTATTTAAAAAATATTTCAAAAAATCATATAGTTCCTAACGGCTTTGGCGACTGGTGTGCACCAAGCAACATTATATTTTCTGAAAAAACGGATCCTCTTATTACCACAACTGCTTTTTATTATTATTCATCAAAGATTATGTCGCGAATTTCAAAGTTATTAGATGATAAAAATCAAAATTATGATAAACTTTCTTTAGAAATAAAATCAGCTTTCATAAAGAAATTCTATGATGAAAAAAATAAATCTTTCGGTACTCAATGTGCTGACTCTATGGCTCTCAAATTTAACCTCATCCCTGATGGAAGCGCGCAAAGTATTGCCGACTCTCTAATAAGAGATGTGATGGGAAAATACAACTGTCATTTTTCAACCGGTATTTTTGGAATTAGATATTTATACGATATATTGACCGATTACGGTTATGATAAAGAAGCTGTTCAGCTTATAAATCAAACTACAGCTCCAAGCTTAGGCCATATTTTTTCTCTCGGCGCTACAACTTTTTGGGAACATCTTCCCTCAAATAATGAAAAAGCAAAACTTTACCGGGCATCTTTAAATCATCCAATGCAAGGCGGCTTCGCAGCTTGGTTTTATCAGGGAATAGGCGGTATTGAAGCCGACCCTGAAAACCCCGGCTTTAAACATTTCTTCCTTCGGCCTCAGCTGACAAAAGAGTTGGAATTCGCGGAAGTTGAGTTCAATTCAATTCGTGGTTTGATTTCGAGTAAATGGAAAAACGTCAATGGGCGTTTTCACTGGCATATCAATATTCCTGTCAATAGTTCTGCAACAGTGTATTTCCCGGCTGAAAATTTTGAAGAAATTTTTATTGACGGTAAGTTAATTACTGAAAGGTCTGACATTAAAATCATAGAAAAAACAGGAAAGCGCTGCGCTTTCAAACTTTATTCAGGTGAATATAGTTTTGAAAGAAATGTTAATTAGTCATTCCTTAAAAAGTTAGATTTTCGGCGATTATAAGGCGATAAAGCGAAAACGTATTTTTATACGCTGAGCTGAAATCAATGCGGTAATTGACCAGATTTGGCTTTTACATCTTTTTTTAGCTTGAACATCCCATTATTCTACTTTTAAGTAGTTTTTTTGAAGTAATATCTTTTCAAGTAAGCTCATTGCTAAAAAGAATTAATAATACTATAATATTGCCGTATTATAACATAATATTTAACAAATTTACCATAATTATTGAAAATCAAAAAAAAATAATAAAATATAAAGCATTTTATGAAACCAAAACAACTTTTAAATACTTTCTATAATCCGGGAAATGAGTGGAGAGGAAAACCTTTCTGGTCATGGAACGGCAAACTTAATAAAAATGAACTTATCCGCCAAATACACATTATGAAAAAAATGGGGATGGGCGGCTATTTTATGCACTCGAGAACAGGTCTCGCAACTGAATACCTCAGTGATGAATGGTTCGATCTCATTAACGCATGTACAGATGAAGGCGAAAAACTCGGCATGGAAACATGGCTCTATGATGAAGACAGATGGCCCAGCGGTCTCGCAGGCGGACTCGTTACTAAAGATAAAAAATACCGCGAGCGGTTCCTGCACATGACAGTTGCTGCTCCGGAAAACTTCGAATGGGATAATGACGCCGTAGCAATTTTCATTTGCGAACTAAAGGAAAAAGTTATCTGCACAAATCCAAGACAAATTCATTCGGCTGATGAAGCGAATGCAAAAGCCGGTGAATCATATCTAATTTTTAAAGTTGAACTCTCAAAAGAAAATAGTTTTTATAATGGAACAACTTATATTGACACAATGAATCCTGAAGCGACACGAGAATTCATACGTGTTACTCACGAAAAATATAAAGAGAAATGTGGTGAAAAATTCGGGAAATCAATTAAAGGAATTTTTACCGATGAACCTCGACGCGCGAATATGTTTTATGGCTTTCCCGGTCAGGCAAGTGGTTCTCCTTCTTCAACTTCCTGGACAGACAAAATGCCTGAGGAATTTAAAAAGAGAACGGGTTATGATTTAATTCCTTGTTTGCCGGAACTTTTTCTTCGTGTTGATGGTAATGAAGTTGCAAAAGTAAAGTGGGATTTTGTTGAAGTCACTCAACAATTATTTCTCGATAATTATGCTAAAATTTGTCAAAAATGGTGCAATGATAATAATCTCATTATTACAGGCCATATTCTCGAAGAAGGTAATCTCGTTATGCAAACTGCTTTCTGCAGCTCCGCAATGAGATATTACGAATTTATGGATTATCCGGGAATGGATGAACTAAGCGAAGGCAGTAAAAAATACTGGGTTGCAAAACAACTTTCCTCAGCTGGAAGACAAACCGGTAAAAAATGGCTGCTTTCAGAATTATACGGCTGCACAGGATGGCAGTTTAATTTCCAATCACATAAAGCAGTCGGTGACTGGCAAACCCTTTTCGGGGTGAATTTAAGATGCCATCACCTCTCCTGGTACACTATGAAAGGAGAAGCCAAACGCGATTATCCGGCAAGTATTCTTCACCAATCAGGTTGGTGGAAAGATTACGATGTTGTAGAAACTTATTTTGCGAGAATGGGAGTTATGCTCAATACGGGTGACCCATGCCGCGACCTGCTCGTCATTCACCCGATTGAAAGCGCGTGGAGCCGTGTTGGCGCATACACATTTCCAAATGATCCTGTTGTTCAGGAATTGGAAAGTAAATTCCGCAAAGTTTTCGATTGGCTTGCAAGTGAAAAAATTGATTTCGATTATGGTGATGAAGAAATGATATCCCGCCTTTATAAAATTAGAAAAGATGAAACCGGAAACGCTATTCTTGACATCGGTGAAGCCGCTTATCGTGGCGTTCTAGTCGCCGGCTCAACTACAATTCGCAAAAGTGTTCTAAACGTTCTCAAAAAATTTTCCGAGGAAGGAGGGAAAGTTATTTTTGCAGGTGAGCCGCCTGAATATGTCAATGCTGAAAAATCCGATGAAGCCAAATCTTTTGCCGCAACTGTCACAACAACGTCTTTCGATAAAAAAACCGCAATGGCTGAATGTGCAAAATGTGTTGCTCACCCTGTAACCATTACCGATGCCGAAACTGGGAGAGTAATGGAAAAGATTTTTTGTCAATTGAGAAAAAATGATGATGAATATATTTTAGTTCTGCTCAATACTGATTTGGAAAATCCAACAGGTGAAATAAAAATTTCCGCAAAAGTTCAACCGACAAAAATTGTCGAATGGGACTGCTTGTCAGGCATTCGTTATAAAATTACTTCAAATAAATCAGGCGAAAAAATTCAGTTTATAACTTCTCTCTCAACCGCGGGCTCAAAAGTTTTTGTTATCAATGATGAAATTGATGAAACAATTCCGCTTAAAAAAGATTTACAAATTTCTTCAACAGAAAAATTATCCGGTCCTTTTGATTATTCTTTAAACGAATCGAATATCTGTGTCCTCGATTCGGCTGAATATAAAATAAATGACGGCGAATGGCAAATAGAATTAGAAATCCTTAAAGTCGATCGGGCAATCAGACAACGTTTTAATCTCGAACCGCGCAGCGGAAGTATGATTCAGCCCTGGTACAGAGACATGCTGCGTGGTCACGCGAAACCTGAATCCAAAGGAAAAGTATCTCTTGCGTTTTCTTTTAATGTAGAAGAAATACCGAAAAAAGATTTAGAATTTTGCATGGAGGAGCCGCAAAATTTCTCTGTAAAAATTAATGGCAATAAAATTAACTTCGATGAAAATCCGGATACGTGGATTGACATCTGTTTTAAAAAAACTACCCTCCCGGTTTCATTGCTTAAACACGGAACTAACCGCATTGAAATTGAAACTGATTTTCACGAAGAAATTGATTGGGAAGCGATTTATCTTCTCGGTAATTTCGGTGTAAAAATTGACGGGAAAAATAAAACCTTAACCGCGTTACCGGAAAAACTTAATATTGGCTGCATAACTACTCAGGGACTCCCCTTTTATTCCGGTGCAGTTCGCTATAATTTGCCGATAGAGGGACTTTCAGGTTCTCAGCATCCTAAAATGGAGGAACCTTGTCATCAGCCTAAGATGGAGGGACGCTGTCCCCAGCGTCCTGATAATGAAAAAATAATTATTTCCGCGCCGGAAAATGAAGGTGCTTTAATTAAAGTTTTTGCCGATGATAAATTTATCGGATTCGCGCCGTGGCATCCTTATGAAGTTGACATTACCGAAGTTGTAAAATCAGGCATAAAAAATATTGAACTCGAAGTCGTTTTAACAAGAAGAAACACTTTCGGACCACTTCATCAAATCCCACTGAAAGCTCACGCGTACGGACCCGGGAATTTCACAACCGATGGTGCAAACTTTTCAGAAAATTATATGCTTTATCCGGCAGGATTATTAGCAGAACCGGAAATTAAAAGGTATGAAGATATGAAAGTCTGAAGATCCAAAAGTCGCAAGGAAAGTGTTAAGCCATAAACCGGATGCGGTGCGGTTACCTAAAACATGAAAACAGGCGTGCGGTAATAAAATTACGATAGCGGCATTTACTGCGCGAGCGCATAGCGGCCGAAATGTTTTGGATTTATGGATTACGATTTTGCAAGGCAATGAGATAACAAAACAAATATATGAACAGAATAATTCTTTAATATTCCTTTTCTTCCGTAAGTAGTTGCCCTTAAAAACCATGTGACTTTTTAATGGGTGACTAAGTGTTCATACATTTTCCTGAAACTTCTCGGAAAGGCTCCGCACACAAAAAACTTAAAAAATTCAAAATGTGTCATCGGACGACAGCAAGTCTTTGCTTTTCCTTTTTTTACGGCAGTAATTACGTTTTGAATAGTTAAGCTGTTAACTTCTATTTCCGTCCATACGTTTCCAATCTGCCATAAGGCATGTGAATCTGAATTACAGATTAATGGTTTTGCAAGTTTCCTCGCTGCTTTTCTCGCTTTTAAATTGAACTTATTAAACCAGTTTAAATAACATGAAGATATTTCAACCGCATCAAATATATCAGCATTTTCGTAAAGTAATTTCTTTAACGCGTATTTTATAGGATAAAACGGGTGGGGCGCAATGATTAAATGCTTCTCTGAACGATAAGCGCGCAAGTCATCAAATGTTTTTATTCTTTCGACATTTTTATCGGAATTAAGAACTATTACATCTTTATTTATTATCTGTGTTTCAATTCCAGGAATTAAAAGCACCTGCTTTTTTTTCGCGTAATCACTATATTCACGCTTCCAAGAAAATTGCATATGGTCGGTTATTGCAATGCAATTAATCCCTCTAGCGGCTGCCTGATCAATTGCATTGAAAACCGTATATGGAAGTTTATCGTAAGGATCGTCTCCGGAATGGATATGTAAATCAGCGCGTATAATCATTTATTCTTTCACGCCGTTGACAATCCAGACAGCATTGTCTATAGCTTTTGATTTTACATGTTTGGACTTATCACCTTTCAGCCATTCTTTAATCACAAAAGTTCCGTCAAGAGCAGTGCCCTTAACAGTAATTTTTCCGAAACTGTGAATTACAGGTTCAATAAGCCAGTTCGTTACATTAAGAGGATTTGTTAGTTCATTATAACCAAAGACAAAGAAAACATTTGAACCGGTAGAATCAATAATATCATTTGCAAGAATAGATTTAGCACTCATACCTTTTCCTGATTTTTCTTCTCCGGTAAAATAGGCGGAATAATCAATAATCCCCCCGCCGACATTTTTGGCTGCTTTAGTTGATAATTTCCCGAGAGAATAAGCTAATAAACGTTTATTGCCGTCAGGAAAACCGATATCTCCACCAATATCAGCGATTATTTTTAAACTTCCGAGCGAAGCGACCGTATTCGGTTCATTTTGTAAAGTTCCGCAAAGAATATTTGCGTAAATATTTCCCCCGATAAAACTTTTCGTGGATTTATTTTTTGAAGCTTTAACAATAATTTTTCCTTTTGCTTTTTCTTTTGGCCCGTCAAAAATCACAAAGAATCGTTCTGTGGCGCATTTTTGCCCAAGATTTCCGCCTTTCAATATGACCGTTTTACCTTCTCCTCCGGCTTCGAGTTTGTCAAGATCTCCGGTAATTTTAATACTTGAGAATCCGCTGTCGGTAATTATTCCGCAAATTCGGCAAACGCCGTCACCAACACCTTTAGCAGCTTTAACTTTCACCATAATTTTATCTTTTGGCGAACCATTTTTGATAAAAAGCGTGCGGCCTTTTGAAGAAACAGATCCGGATCCTTTGTAGCTGACGGAAATTTCATCACCATCAATATCTATAGTGGGATCCTTTTTATCGGTAGATAAATCTTCAACAACATAAACAAAGCCGCCATCAAAAAGTTGTGTGCCAACTTCAACAAAAAGATGATTAGGATTGTTGAAAGTTTGGTCAGGCAAATCCCTACCAAAAAAATGTATAAGGTTCCATCCATCATTACAAACACCGACAGCAAGGTCTTGAGTGCTGCTATCAACAGCATAAATCCGGTAATTCGCTCCAAAATCGGAGATGAATTCAACAACACCTGATTGTCCCGCGCCAATATATTGCGGCCAAACGCACATAACATCAAGTTTAACTTCATTAAAAACCAGGAAATTAAATTGATTAGAACCATCAGAAGTATTTCCCAAAGGAACATTATCGGTGGCTCTTGCGCGCCATGAATATTGCTGATGGTCATCAAAGGTAAGCGAGTTACCGGAAGTGAAATTGAACCATGCGGCTCCGTTGTTAGTAGAGATTTCCGTGTGAGCGATACTATGCCGATCGTCCACGGCATTAAAGATAAATGTGACAGACGTGGATCGATTCGTAGAATTATTTTGCGGAGAAATCATGGTTACAGTAGGAGGAATATTATCATGATCAATCGCAACAAAATTAGTTGAAACATCAATTACTGTTCCGTCAATAGCAACAGCTGCATAGCTTTCGTAAGTGTTGTCATTGCCGGTTAAGTTAACATACCAATTGTCAATGCCGGTGCATAAAGTTGTTGATCCATCAGTAATATTAGAAAGGATAATTGATTTAGCATTAAGCGATGTTCCTGAAATTCTTACCGGCCATGAATTAGTCAAAATAGGAGCATAGTTATTCATATTAACAAGCAGAGCATAAACCAAAAAATTAAATTGATTCGTACCGGCTGAAGTGTTCCCTAATGGAACATCATCGGTCGCTCTTGCGCGCCAAGAGCAGAGTTGATGATCGGCAAAAGTTAGTGAGTTACCGGATGTGAAGTTAAACCATGTAACACCGTTATTTGTAGAAATTTCTGTGTAAGCAACATTGTGACCAATATCCATAGCGGTGAATGTGAATGTGATAGTAGTCGAACGACTCGTAAAATTATTTGCCGGAGAAATCATAGTGACCGCTGGCGGAATATTATCCTGGTCAATAGAAACGGAATTAGATGAAACGGCAATTTCCGCGCCGGCAATCGCTACAGCCACATAACTTTCATAAGTGTTGTCATTGCCGGTTAAGTCGCAAGCCCAGTTATCCGTGCCGGAGCATAAATGAGTAGAGCCATCGGTTGTGTTTGAGAGAACAATAGTATTAGCGCTAAGCGAAGTTCCTGAAACTCTAACCGGCCAGGCGTTAGTTAGGAAAGGTCCTATAGTGGTCATTTCAATAAGCAGCGGACCAACATTAGTAACTATTTTCTCATCGCTTAGAGGTAAGCCCGTACGCGGAGTATAATTATCTTTCATTCTTGCCCTCACATAAGCATCAACCGGATAATCAGGAGACGAAATAGTACCGCTGAAATCTCCATTTGAATTGATGCTATTGTCAAGAGGCAACCATGTTGTAGAACCTTCAAGACGATATTCGACAAGAATCCACTCACTTTGCAATTGATTATTCCCACCTGAAACAGACGAATCAACCGAACCTTCTAATCTTTCAAAAGCGGAAGTAGGAACTACATCAAAGGGAATAACAAAAGCGGGATTAATGTTTGAAATAATCGGATTTGCGGGAATCCATGCAACATTCATTTTACCCGGCCAATCAAGAACTGAGTCAATTGCTACTGTGTCGCCGTAATAAGCAGCGTTGGTGATAATCACACTTGAAAAGGCTCTGAGCCAGCCAACTCGATTAGTGTCCGTAAAAGAAATAATGGCGGAAACGAAGCCGGGCGAATTTGCATCATCAGCTTTTGTTCCAGCGTCATCATCGCCCATCTTTGTTTCGCGAACATTGTCTTCGTAACAATCATTCGGCATAAAATAACCGAAAACTTTTGCGCCTTGAGGAACAATAGTTTTCCACTTGTTTGTTGATGGCACCGCATATTTATTCGCTTCTCCAGATCCGGATGCAAGACATTGAACACGAAGGCCAACAGGAGCGTCAACACCGTTTCTCATTTTGAAATGGTTTTGGTTTCCATCAATATAAATAGAATTATCTGAAACAAGAAATCTTTCCTTTGGCCCAAAGAAAATAATTGTACCCGTTTCACCGGGATATCCGCCGCTTCCGCCCGATCCGCCTGAAACAGTAGAATTCGGTACACCTGAAAAGATGCTTTCAAAATAATAAACTGCAACACGACCGCCACCACCGCCACCGGCTCGATAACCTCCTATTCCACCATCGGCGGTGAATT
>QMOL01000018.1 GCA_003648225.1 Chlamydiota bacterium | reverse complement strand
TCAATAATCAATCTTAAAGTAAGAAGTGAAAAATAAAAAACTTCACATTGTTCTCGCATCATCATCACCAAGACGTCAGCAGATGCTTAAGCTGATTGATGTTCCGTATGAGATTGTAGTCAGTTGTTATGAGGAAAATAACGAAATGAAATCATGGCCGAGTAAAATCGTAATGACTCACGCGAAAGGTAAGGTGGAAGATGTTATTCCAAAAATTAAAAATGGCGTGGTAGTAGGAGCTGATACACTTGTTTACAAAGATAAAGTTGTTTACGGTAAACCCGAAAATATGGTTGACGCGCATAGAATGCTCCAGGAATTGCAGGGGAAGTCACATTATGTTTATACCGCGCTTGCTCTTTTTGATACAGAAAAAAAGAAATGGGTAATTGATTATTTAAGAACAAAAGTTTTTATGAGAACATTGACAAAAAAAGAAATCAAACGATATTTTGAACTTATTAACCCACTTGATAAGGCAGGTTCCTATGCCATTCAGGAAGCGGGAAGTATAATTATTGACAGAATTGAGGGTTGTTATTATAATGTATTAGGTTTTCCAATGGCAAAATTGGATGAAATGCTTAGAGAAATAGGATACTCACTTTTTTGAAATGCTGTTAATTTTATATCCAAATACTGAACGGCAGGAAAAATTTGCCGTTTCTAATACCGGTGCGACAATAGGCAGTGCAACCGACAACACAATTGTTTTGTCCGGTACCGGCATTGCTGAATATCATGCACATTTACAATTCATAAACGGACAATGGTTTGTAATTGATATTTCTCATCGCGGGGATGTTAGCGTTGACGGAGTAACTAAAGCAAGGCTTCCGATACAAGTTGGCAGTCGAGTATTCATAGCCGGCCATGAGCTGCTTGTAAAATCTTTAGAAAAAGAGCAGGAGAATTACATACAAAAAAATATAGATTACAATGGCACGGGAATTGTTCATGACTTAACTGTTACAAAACAATGTCCGCAATGCGGCTTTCTTTCTCATGAAGCATCTCATTTTTGCCCGCGATGCGGTTATTCTTTTAATGTTGATATTCCGGCAACTTCGTCTCAACAAAGACCTTTCCAGCATAATGAATCAACAATTACTCCGTGGCTTGCTCTTGTACTTTCTGTTTGCGGTCCGATTGTTCTTGGAATTGGCTGGCTGATAGGCGGTATAATTGGAATCGTTTATCTTGTACGCTCTGACAATACGAGTCGGCCGGGAAGAAGAACGGCATGGTTTGCTGTTCTTTTCAGTATTGTGTGGCTTGCGGTTCTTGGAGCTGCGTTGGCTTGGTATTCATGGGATTACTTTGCCGATATCAGAATTGTAAAGAATGAAGAACGTGTTGAAAATCTATTGAGAAAAATTGCTGTTTCTGAATATTACATTAAGCACGCGGAAATCTTTGATGACGATAATGACGGTGTGGGCGAATATGTTTCATTTCCAAGGTTACAATCCGCAAAATATCATCAGTTTGATGTAAATCTCAAGAAAACGTCACTTCATTACGGATATTTCTTTACAATGAAACAATCTGGTGAAACCGGCTTTATTTGTACTGCGTATCCTCGGAAATACGAAAATACCGGAAAAAATAGTTTTTGGATTGATGAAAAAGGTTATATCTATAAAAAAGATCTTAAAGGTAAAAACTTTTCTAAACCTCCCAAGTTAACAAAAAAAGAAACCCAGCCGAGTATCTTTGAAGGCATAAGTGATGAATTAGCGGCTGACCTTGAGATGGCAGCAGAAAATGCCTTTAAAAATGGCAAATATGAAAAATGTAAAAGAATAATTCATAATGTAAGAACTAAATTCCCTAAATCACTTGCTGCTCAACGACTGACAAAACTCGAAAAATCGACGGATCCTTTTATCGTTGAATTTAAATCTAAAGAACTTTATCAACGAGCTGAAAAACTTATTCAGGGAAAGCAAATCGATGCCGCGATTCAGGTGCTTAGATCCATTGTTCAAAATTATAAAAGTTCATCGCTTGTTTCTGCCTCAAGGCAAAAACTTGCCAAGCTTACAGAGGATAGAGCAAAAGAATCACTTGCGCTGGCAGAAAAATATGTTAAAAATAAACAGGCGGAAAAAGCACTTAATATTTTAAAAGATATTGGTAAAAAATATCCTGAAGCTTCCTCGGCTACAAGCTTAAAAGAATATATTGGTGCTTGTGAAACAGAAGTAATGAAAATACTTGAGAAAAAAGCAGAAAAATATCTTAAAGAAGGCGAAAACTTCGAGACGGAAGGACAATACGAAAAAGCATATAATACTTACCTTACTTTGAAAAATACTTACGGAAACACTCAAGTGGCAAAAGGTATTGATGCTACCCTGGGTAAAATACGTAAACTTATGGAGGAACGAGAAGCAAGCCGATTAATAGAAGAACTGTTCCAGCTCAATTCAGATACTGATTCTTCCAGAATCACATCATTACTTGACCTTCTTAAACGCGGATATTCAAGAACTGAAATTTATACTAAAAATCTTGATGAACTTAATAACTTACGGAAAAATTCCCGCGCTAACGAATATGTTAAAGCAGCTGTTCAGCAACTTTCAAATGGAACGTTCCGTTCCGCTCTCGCTAATTTTGAACTTGCCGTTGAAGAGGATCCAAGCATTGAACTTTCAATGCGGGATGAACTTGAGCTTTGCTACTTATCGTTAGGAGATGCGGCATTTGAAAACCAGGATTACTCTCAAGCGCTTGTCTATTATAAGAATTATTTACAATTACAGCCGAAGGTTTCAAAATTAAATGTTGATAAGTTAATGGAGTGTTATTTTCATACCGCAAAACTTAAAATCCAAAATAAAGACTTTAAAGGCGCTGAACAAGACCTTATAGCTTGCGCGCAAAAACATAGCCACACTTCGGAATATAATTACCTTTATGGCCGCGTGCTTATGAATCTGGGCCATTGGGATGTTGCTGCTGAGCATTTTGCGAAAGCGCTTTTCGATGATAACACAAAAAATGCGGATGAAGGGAAAATGTATAAGGCATATTGTCTGTATATGTATGCCGTTGAAGAAGAGCAAATACTTTATCTTACATTAATTCAGGATAGTGATCTTAAGAAATTTATTAAAAATTATGAAATAATGTTTGACACGACCAAGAGAAAGGAAATTCCCATTAAGGCAAAACAGCCCCTCGTAAAACCTGCATCAGGACGCTCTTTCTCCGATCTGTCTAGCGATTTGTGTAAATTACTTGATCAACTTTCTGCAGCGTCAGAGCGATTAACAGGTCTTACCAAAAGACAAAAAAGTCAGAAAATATCTGAAAGAGATAGAATAAGAACAATGTTTCAGGAATTGATAAATCGCTTGAAAACTCTTAGAGCAAGCGCTTCCGCGGATGCATATAGAAAAGGTAAGATCCTGGATCAAATTGAAAAAGTAAGAAAACTTTATTACTCGGTTTATCAATCACTAAACCAGACCACAGGTAATAAACGCAATCCTGAAAAAATAAGCTTTATATCTGAACTTAGTGATAAAACAAAACTCTTGCGCGACGCGAAAGATAGTTTTGAATTATACACAGGTCTTGAAGAACAAAGAAGAAGAAATGTGATCTCTATTCTTGAAAATATTATCGGCGGGATGAAAGATACTACTGTAAGTGCCTCACCGCTAAAACGTGACGCAAACGAGATAAGAACGCTTTATTCTTCACCTAAACAAACTGATTTGGCCGTGGAAACACTTAGAGATTTGTCTGAAGCATATGCTATCGCGCCACCAATGTTCGGTGTGATGCTTTCGGAACCGGTTACCACAGATGAGACCACGTCGAAAGCTGCGGGAAAGAAATAAGATGACAAATTCCATACCTGATTTGGATGATGTGTTTGATATTGCTGTTAAAGCTTCGCTTTCATCCGCATGTATTTTAAAAGAGACCTGGATGAGTTCTGCCGCGAGCGTTTTGAAGAGAACCAAACACGATGTGAAACTTTCTGCCGATATAAATTCAGAAAAAACTATTATTGAGATTATCAAACAATGCAGACCTCAAGATGGAATTATCGCTGAAGAAGGCGGAGAATCACAAATAAATAACGATGGCGTTTGGATTATCGACCCTTTGGACGGAACAGTAAACTTTTCCCACGGACATCCACATTTTTGCCTTTCAATTGCCTGGCTTTGGAAAAACGTAATCTATGTCGGCGTTATCTATGACGTTGTCAGAAATGAACTCTTTTCCGCCGTTCGCGGCAGGGGAGCAAAACTTAATGGTGCAAAAATTTCTGTCTCGGAAACAAACAACTTGGGACAATCTATGATTGGCGTGGGATTTGGTCAATCGATTCCCCAAGGCGAAGGTAAAATTAATTTTGATGCCCTTGGCTTAAAAGTTCAAAAACTTAGAATCAGCGGATCAGCCGCACTCGATATGGCTTATGTCGCTTGCGGACGGCTCGATGCTTATGTTGAAAGCAGCATTTTTGTTTGGGATGTAGCTGCCGGTTCTGTGATTATAGAAGAAGCCGGCGGGAAAGTTTGTCTGTGGCACAAAGATAAATCTTTTATGAGAAAATGCATTGCCTCAAATAAGATCCTATTTGATAAAATAATCAAACATCAAACCGGTTTTAATCCAACAGAAATAAAGCCACTTATCGATTAATTAAAATTAGCATAACTATGCACGAACTTGCCTTAATGACTTCTCTTGTTAATCGCGTTTGCGAGATTGCAGAAAATGAAAATGCCAAACGCGTAACTAATATTCATGTTAAACGCGGTGAATTAAGCGGTGTTATTCCCGAATCGTTAAATTTTTGTTTTGATGTTTGTGTTGCAGACACTATCGCTGAAAAAGCTGCCTTTCATATTCATGACGTTACCGCAAAATGGCGTTGCGATTCTTGCGGGAATATTATCACTAAAGTCGAAGATTTAAATATCCCGATTTGTCCCAAATGCCAAAATTATAAACTAACTCTTATTGAGGGAAGAGAATTTCAACTTGATTCAATCGAAGTTGAATAAAATGAAGAAAACAAATAAAAAAAGAAAAACAAAATCAGCAAATTACTTCAAAAAATATAGTAATATTACTTGGCTGCCCATTATTATTCCGCTGGTTTGCTGGCTCTTGTATGTTTCACTCGCTATCCATTGTAGATTAGCTGCTGGTCATTGGCCTCAGCCTATGATTGAGAATATTAATATAAAATCTTACGAAATACATGAAAGAGTGCTTTGGTTGTTTTCTTTTGTTTTTTTCGCTTCATTGCCTTGCTGGTTAATTATGCTCTGCTTTAAGAAATTAAGAATAAATGCCAAAATACATTTCTTGCAGTTTATTGTTTTTGGACTTGGGTTATTATTAATAATTCTTACTCTAATGTTTGACCCTACTCCATTTACAGAATGGTTTTTCGATTAAATAGCCGCTGCTCGAAAAGAATAAATGATTCATTCGTCAATAAATATCGAATGAAAACAACGGAAAATATTAATTATTAAGCAATAATTTTACTTGAAAGAGCCCTGAAAGGGCGAAAGGAAATTTTCCATTATGCCCTTACAGGGCGGAAATATATGGGAGGCGGAATATTAACAGGGCGCCGTGCCTTATTTCATTTTTGCCTCACAGGCAAACTTTTGAGACAATCTTTTTCGAGTAAGCCCTAAATAGCAGCTGCTCGAAAAGATATTTTGTCTTTCAGACAAAATATTGTGGTAAAATTATGAAATTATTTATCTTTATAATCTTTCTTTCTTCGTTTTTACACGCGAACGTGATTATAAACGAAATTATGTTCAATCCTTCGGGAAATGATGACTTCGAATGGATTGAACTTTATAACTCTGGTTCTAATTCAATTCCGTTAGACGGCTGGAAATTAAAAGACGGAATAAAATTCTCATTCGACAGTCAACACGAAATTGAGGGAGATGGTTATCTTGTTCTTGCAAGAAATTCTTCCGATTTTTCTTTTGCTTATCCTCATGTAAAATGCTCTGGAAATTTTAAAGGGAAATTAAGCAATAAAGGCGAAAAAATCACACTCATAAATTCTTCCGGAATTTTGGCCGATAGTGTTGCTTATGGCGTAAACGGCACATGGCCCCGCGTCGCTTTCAACGGCGGAGCTTCCCTCGAAAGAATTTCAACCGAATCTCCCGCGGACTCCATGGCTGACTGGCCACCGTCACACAGCAGTTCCGCCTGGTATCTCGTAGAAACAACGTTAAAAATCAAAAGACCGAAAATCAAGTTGTCAACAATATTGAAAGGGAATTACACTATTGATGATTTTAAAATAACGTCGATTAACGGAACAAATAACTTGTTTCCCAACGGTGATTTTGAATCCGGAATCCCGCCAATTAAAGTCAGCAGTTCTTATATCGCGGAACTTACGGAAAAAAGTCACAGTGGAAAATACGCTTTGCAAATTCAATCGACCAAAAATGTCAGTAGAATTCAACTTAAATTGCCGAATGTCTTTAATAAAAATTCAAAATATAAACTGTCTTTCTGGATAAAATCAAATGGCAAGATTGATACTTTGAAACTATTCGTTCCGGGAAATAAATACGAAATAATTGACCTTGACAGAGAAAGAAAATTCGGCGGAACGCCCGGCGCGGCAAACAGCAACGCAAAAAGAAATCCCCGACCTGCAATCTCTTCATTGGAACATTTGCCTTTCTTCCCTCAGCCGGAGTCACAAATCACTGTCAAAGCAATTCTTGGTCCTGCGGGCACCAATGCAAATGTAAAACTCTTTTATAAAAAAGGACTTACCGGAGAATTTGTTTCTGTTTCGATGACGGCGAATATTACAAATAAAAACTGTTTTTCCGCAGATATTCCCGCACTCTCAAAAAACGAATATTATGATTATTATGTCATTGCGGAAATTAATAATCATTTTACGCGTTATCCGTGTGAGTTTGATTCTCCAAGCACTAAAAGATGTTATTCTCTTGAAATAAAAAACGCGCCGGAAATTCCTGTTATTGCTTTCTGGCTTAATGAAAGAAAACCGGGTAAAAGAAATTTCGTTTCGAGAAACAAATACAAAATCTGCGATGTCGCAATTAAAAATAAAATTTACCGCGGCGTTAAAGTTAGATACAGAGGCGCGCACTCTTTCAGATATGGCATAAAAAAATCCTATAACCTGAAATTCGGTAAATCGATGCGACCCGACCTTTTCGAAAAAGGCGAATATGAAAATGCTGCCGTACTAAACGCCATGGCTTTCGATTATTCTTTTATGAGAGAAAAACTCTCGTTCGAACTATTCCGCCGTGAGGGTGTGCCGGCAAGTGATAATTTCTATGTGCGCGGATATAAAAACGGCAGCTTACGCGGACTTTTTCTTTTAACCGAACGCGTAAACGGCGACTTTCTCGAAAAGAAAAATCTTAATGGAAATGGCGTAATCATTTCTCCGCAAAACCGAAAAGGTTTTAAACCAAAAGCATGTAAAATTATCTATGAAGATGATGGTGTTGACGGATTGGCTTTACTGAAAAAATTATACAAAGATTTGGTGCCCATTCCGAAGAGAAATATCGCTGAACTGACAATTCGGAAAAATAATCTCCTTACAAACTTTTTTATTAACAAATTAATAGAGTTCACTGCCGTTAATGTTATTATTCAAAAACGTGACGGTATCGTTGCGAATTTCTACGCTTACTGTGACGCAAATCAGGAAAAATGGGAAATGATTCCGTGGGACCATGACTTCACTTGGGGATTAAGCATAAACGGTTTCCACCTTAATGATAATTCTATAAGCCCGTTTTACGGGTCACGCGCACACAAGCAAGCTGTTAGAAATTATGTCAGCCCGATTAATGACGCACTCTTCTGGCCCGAAACCGGTACCGGATCGGAAATCACACAAGATTTCAGAACTCAATATCTCAACACACTTACAAACATAATCACTAAACAACTCTCTTCGGGTAAACTCGAAGAATTTGTTGATACGATTGTAACTTCAATTCAATATGAAGCGGAACTGGAAATAAAAATGCGGCATCCGCGCGCGAACAGCAAAGCGACATTTGAAACAGCGATTAATAATTTAAAAAGTTCAATGAACTCCCGTGAAGAATATTTATTGCGGGAAAGCAAGAAGTTAATATCGAAGTAAATTATTTTATTTGCGATGTGACGGCAAAAGATAAAACATGTTCATGAATGTACATTGCTTGTACATGACTCATTTTTAATTATACTTTATCATACCTCTTTAAGGTCATTTATATTATGGCATAAAACATGTTATAAAATAATATAAAAACGACGATTAAATAAATTATAAATTCATCGCGGAGAGACGAATTTTCTCCAAGCAGCTAAAACTAATTAACTTTGTCGCGAAATAACGCAAATTAAAAAATGAAAAAATTAATATTAATAATAAATTGTCTTTTATTATCAACAGTTTTTGTAAAAGCAAATTTCGTTTTGCATTCTTATGCGGGAAATACTGCTTTAACAAAAAACGAATTAAAACAAAGTAAGAAATCTACAAAAAAGATAATCGATTCTTTGCAATATAATCCATGCAATAAAGATGACATGTACACTATATATATTCCGTTGAATATACGAGAAGTTTTTGAAAAATCTGTTGCAAGGCAACTTAAAGGCAAGAATAAACTTAATGCTTTTTCATCTGTAAATACAAATGATAAAAAATCAATAGATAATTTCACAAAAGAAAATATTGGCGTTTTTATTAACGCTTTTATTGAAGCTGTAGATTATTGTATTCCTACAAATAAATATACAGGTTTAAAAGACCGAACCCAATGTGAAACAGAAGACAAATGGCAAATTGGCAGGTTTAAATACATCGCTCATAAATTAAGAAATAAATATCCTAAAGAATGCTGGAATTATGTTAAACCGAGATTTTTTTCTTATAACACAAATAATTTTAATAATCCGGCTTATTATACTATTTTTGCTTCAGTAATGGATTTGACTCTCCTAACAAATAAACTTACCAATGATGAACAATTCTTTAAAGAATTTAGAAAATATGATAGATTATATAGAAATGCAAACATAAATTTTGGAACAACGCGACCGTTAGATGAAGTTTATAAGAAAAAATCAACTGTCGAACTTGGATTGTTATTAGAAGAAGATTGGAAACATAAGTGGTCTGATCCATATGATTTAGATACTCATTATATTGATCATGGAGTACTTAATGCTGTATATGCCAAAAAAACCGAAGAAGCTTATCAGGTTTATGAAAAATTTGAAAAAAGGAGAATGGCAAGTTGGAATTCCAAAAGATCAAATTATAGAGATTGTATTGTTGGATGTAAAGAGCATTTAAAAGATTTTAAAAAAATGAGTCTTAACAGTGAAAGTAAAATTAAACTTTATTTTGCACAACTTAAAAATGCTCAGGAACTTGCTGAAAAATACCCCGAAAGCCGACTTTATTTTCATACAGGTGATTGCACACGGAAAATTGTAAAAGAGGCAAAACCGAGGTTCAAAGAGGTTTACTGGCAATATATGAATGGAAAACAGGAAGATAATCAGGAAAATAAACTTGCACAAATAATTGCCGGAACTGCCGGAGCGGCTTTTGGAAAAGTAATGACTGAAGAAGATTTACCGCGAGCATTTGATTATGTCAACAAGCAGCGCAGTTTTAAATTAATTGATCTGCTAAGTTTTTATAAAAAGACCCCGCCGCTTGCACACAAATCCGCGTCAATATCAATGCTTCTGGAATTATCAAGAAATAACCGAACAAACATGGTGGTTTATTTCATTAAAAGGTATAAAAAAATAAAAGATCCTCAGCTTCGACGCGGGTTCCTTGAAATGGCGCCGGAGTTTGGTTTAACAAATTATCCCAAACCATTTTACCCATGATGAATTATTAATAACAGTACGATAAGAAAATGAAGTTGCAAAATGATTAATTTTCCTGTTGTAAATTCAATTCGCGCATTTGCGGCATTTTCTAGACAGGACTTAAACATTGATAAACAGTTAACAATATAATTTGCTTGAAAGGCAAATTATTACGGTATAAATCTCGCCTTCGAAATCGGGTCGCTTTTCCCCGCATCCGGTGGAACATATTTCTTAGCATCCCGCAAAGAAATAACATTAAAATTATTGTCGCTTAAGTATTCGACAAATTCCTTGAATCGTTCAGGAGGGGTTGTGCACGTAGGATGCCGACCGTCAGGAACTCCGTGAAACTGGAAAACGACAATCTTTCCGTCTTTCGCGCGGTCAACTACCGTTTTAAAATCCGATAAAGTCCATCCCGGGACTGCAAGCCCCGAACTTGGAACTAATAATGGATTGTTAATTTCCGGGTTGTATAACGGACCTAATCCGACAACAGAGCTTTCCGGAACATCTGGCTGTGGACCTCGCCGCGCGAATAAATATCCCGCGTTTTTTAATACTTCAACCGCTTCGGGACCAAATTGATTTCCGGGCCAGCTGAAGCTCACGGGTTTTGGTACTCCGACTTTTTTGAGTTCGTATTCAACTTTTGCTAATTCATCCGGCAGTAATTTCGCGTCTTTGGGAGTAGCGAAAGCAACATGGCTCCATGAATGGTTTCCGACCTCAAGCCCCATTTTATCTAATTCAGCGATTTCTTCCCAGTTAAGGTAATTATTTGTATCATCCATCCAGGCGTGAGTAACAAAAAAAGTCCCCCCAAAACCATGCTTTTTAAGCAGGGGAGCGACAACAGTTAAATGTGATCGCACAGAATCATCGAAAGTAAGGACAACGGTTTTATCAGGAACTTTCATTTTATTATCAAATGGTGAATTAATGGTTTTACAACCGGGACAAAAGAAGAATGCCGATAATAATAATAAACTTTTCATTTTTTTAATTTTAATTGTTTCTGTTTTAAAACTGTATTTATGGCAAGAATCAGTAATCCAGTCCCAAGTATAAACAATAATAACGTGGTTCCTGATAAAACACACTTGGTCATAAAAGAGTATTTTAAAGCCTCGGTGCTTTGAGTTTGAATTTGTGACCAGACAGTTTTAGCGGTATCAAAGTTTCTTAAAAAAGAAACCACAAGAGCAGATAATGTTACCGTAAACATAAATATCATTGGAATTACCGTGTACCAAATATTTCTGCCTGTGTGATACAACCACATCGAAATTGCAAGTAAAGCAATTGCGGCGAGGAGTTGATTTGCTGAACCGAAAACGGGCCACATGGTTTTCCACTCACCGCTAAGCGCGAGTGCGCCGCCGAGAATCACGCAAATTAGCGTTGCTGAATACCGATCTATAGATGTTTTGGGTTTTTCGTTATTCGAAACTTTCTTTTTAAATGTGAAAAGTTCCTGTAAACAAAATCGACATAAACGCGTGCCGGTGTCTAAAGTTGTTAACGCAAACGCTGAAACCGCAAGCGTGGCAAATGTGTGCCCGAGTTTGTGGGGAATGTGAAGAGCGGAAAGGCATGACCCGATTCCATGCGCGAAAACATCAATTGGACCTTTGGCTTTTAACATTTGTAAATATTCCGGTTTGGAAAGTTTGACGGCAGTGATTAAGGCGATTATTGCAAGCAGGCCCTCAATCAACATTGCCCCGTAACCAACGGGTACAGCATCATTTTCCTGATTTAATTGTTTTGCGGTTGTACCGGAAGCGACGATACTGTGAAAACCTGAGATTGCTCCGCAGGCGACAGTAACAAAAAGCATAGGAAAGAGCATACCTATTTTTCCGACATTAAATTCTGTAAATGCCGGAGTTTGAATTGTCGGATGAACGAAAATAATTCCGAAAACTCCCGCGCCGATTAAGGCGTAAAGCAAGAAAGAACTTAAGAAATCTCTCGGTTGAAGCAGAATCCAAACGGGAGTTACAGAAGCAATAAAAATATAAGCGAGCAGAATACAAATCCAAAAGTTATTGGGTGAAAGAGTAATCCCGATCCCCGGAATTAATAACCCGCTTGCGGGAATTACAAATGGGAATTGTACACCAAGCCATACACTAAGAAATAATAAGGGAATAAAAACTATAGTTGTCCATTTGAATGAGAAACCCAATTTGTTTATGCATAAACTGAAAATTATCGCGAGTAAAATATATAAAAATGAGGATGTCGCCGTAGAAGGAGTCGCAACAAAAGTCTTTGCCACCACGGCCATAAAAACAGCGATTACGAGAATTAAAGTTGCAAGACAAAAAATTAAAAATAACACTTTTCCTTTGTGACCAAGATGGTTTTCTATAACTTCACCGATGCTTCTTCCACTATGCCTTATTGAAGCGATAATCGAAGATAAATCATGAACGCCCCCAAGAAAGATTGAACCGATGACGATCCAGATAAAAACAGGTCCCCAGCCGTATGCCGCTGCCACAATCGGCCCGATAATCGGTGCGGCTCCGGCAATAGAAGAAAAATGATGACCAAGCAATACAGGCATTCTCGCGGGACAATAATCCACACCGTCTGACATTGTGTGAGCGGGAGTTGGTTTTGAGTTATCAATTCCAAGGACTTTGTAAATTTTTCTTGCGTAAAATCTGTATGCAAAAACAAAAGCAATCAGCCCCGCAATAATTAAAAATGATGAGTTCATGAATCGTTAAAAGTTAAAGGTTAAAGGTTAAAGGTTAAAGGTTAAAGGATTACTGAAGCAGGGCAACTGTCACGCAATCGACAATTGCTTTATAACCTTTTGACTTTATATTTTTGCCTACAGAGATTATTTTAATTTTGTGCTTTCCTTTTGAAAGAGCCATTTCATCAAGATGTTTTAATCCTGCAGCTTTATTTCTGCACAATAAATACGCGTCCATCGGGTCGTCAGAATACCCGTCAATTTGGTCACCTATTTTCTTTCCATCGATTTCGACTATAAAAATTCCGTTATGATCATTCAAAATGTAATTTACCCCGATAGAATATTTTCCGTTTTTCTCGACGTTAAATTCTTTTTCAACAAAATCATTCGTCTTTGCAAAGAAAATTAATGCAGCCATATCTCTGCTCCAACCCCCATTGTAAGTACAAACATAATATGGGTGCGTGCCGGCAAGACCTTCAAACTCAACCGCACCCGGTAAAACAAAACCCGGAATAACTTTTGTCGGTTCACGGTCATTGCTGATCGGAGCGAAAGGTTTATGCGGTTCGTTTTGATACCAGAACGCCGTACTTGCGAAATCGGCTTTAGCTTCATTAAATATTCTCTGTCCGTGTTCGAATTCCACACTAATGCTTTTTTCGAAATTTATTCGATCGAGGATATGAAAACGATAACAACCAACCTGTTTATTTTTATGGTCCATCATTATCAAACCGTGATACGGCGCGTTAAACGTTCCGCCTGAAAAATACCAAGCTCCCTGAAAGTAATCTTCCCCACCGGTTCCTTTGATTACCGCGTTAGTCGCGTTATCAACATAAATCCACTCATCACCTTCGAGAAAGTTTAATTTATCTTCGGTTGTATATCCCTGCATAAACATAAAGCAGCCGGCATAATAACCTTTACCTTCCGCGTTAAGAATAGTATAATTTTTCCCGATAGTTGGTGGGTTTTCTCTTCGCCATTGCGCGTGAAAATACAAAGTATTATCAGGCAGTTTATCGTATTTTGCCCCGAGAAAGTGGAAGAAAATAATTATCGGGTATTTTGATGTATTGGTAACTTCAATTTTCCCGCGTTTTCTGAACGGCATTGGAAAATATGAGAAATATCCTTTGTCAGTAATGCCGATTAGCTGTGAATGAAAAGGTTTATAAATTCCAAATCCGTCACCGAAAAAATCTCCGAACGGAGCTTCCACACTTGGCGATGCCTCATCATCCCAGTACATTCTTATAGTTAATTTTCTTAACAAATCCACACCGTGATCCGCGTTGGGCCCCCCACCGAGAGTAAACCAGATATTACGAATAATTGCCGGACCTTTTTCATCCATAAGGACTTTCGTTTCTCCCGGTTTGATTGTCCACGCGTCACCTTCTGTAGGATGATGTGACGAGACCTGAAAAGCGACACCGTTATCTTTTTGAAAAAGTGCGGGATTAGGATTAAAAGAAGCAGTTTGACAACCTGATAAAATAATGATTGTAAAAACAGCAGTAAGAATATTTTTCATTTAGCTTATGGATTAGTTGGTTAATAATTATTTACAAAATCAATAAATTGTATAATGAATTTTATATTAATAATTAATTTTATCAATATTATCTGACATTTTCAATGGAGTTTTCTTCTCGTTAAACGGGTCAAGAAGGAGTCACTGATTTTCTAAAAGGATAATTTTGTCTTTCTTTGGATCAAAACATTTGTTTTTAATATTGATTATTTAACATTTGTACAAGTATAGATTTAACATTTTAAAAATCCGTGAAAATTAGTGAAATTTGTGTTTGACTTTACCATAATTTCCACTTATTATTAAACCAGAACCATCCGGAAGGATATCTTCTGATATGATATTCCAAAGCATCGTTAACTTCCTGAACTTTCAGTTTAATTGTTTCCGGGTCGGCTTTTCTCGGCACACTTATAGGTTGATAAAAAATAATAGTGAATTCCCACGGTCGCGCTTTATGACGGTTTAAAAATACCGGAACAATTTCACTGCCAAGCTGACTTGAAAGCCGGATATGAACGTCTAATGTTAAAGTAGGTTTGCCGAAGAAAGTAGATTCAACACCGAGTCGCCGCTTGGCTCTTAAATCCGGCAGGAAACCGATTACACCATTAGAGCGCAACGCTCTGAAAATATCTTTTGCCTGATCGTAAAAGGAAGGAATTCCTGTAACCATTCTCGCTTTTCTGTTCAGCCATGTAAGGAACGGAGAGGGAAACGACCGCGCAATTACTCCGCCTACATCAACAAGTCCGGCATCGAGAAAATAAACGGGAATAATTTCAAAGCAGCCGTAATGAGCGGTAGTACCAATAACGCCTTTTTTATTTTGCAAGGATTTTACGGGGAAATTTTTAGCGACAACGTCTACCACTGTTTTATTGATATCGAACGCGAAATGGAAGACCCATAGGTAGTAGCAATCGATAATGAAATAAATATTATTCGCGGCGACTTTTTTAGCGATAGCCGTCACACGTTTTTCGGTCATTTTATCACCGTAAACATAATAAAGGTTTGTTTTAATTTTTTTTCTGATTGAAGGATAAACAAACAACAATCCGATTTTCCTGCCAAGAGAGTAAAGTATTTTTTTGGGTAGAATAAAAAGAGGAAGCGGGAGAGCTAAAGCGACAATAATGCCGATTCCGAGCATAAAATAAGAGAATTGCCTGAATTTCGGGTGTCGGCTGTTAAAACTGCGCTTTTTTTTCATGGTTTTGTTTTAGGAATTTAAATTGTATTATTAAATAAAACCGGCTTTATAAATCCGTGCAATTAGCGTCAGACAATTATCTTTTATTAATCAATTTTTGTTACAAATTCCCTGCCGCAAAGTTCGATGTAATTGCAGTTTTTACAGCGGGACAAATCTTCGGTTTCCGGAAAAGATTCTTTTGGAAGCGGCACATTTTTTTCTGTATCTCTATTCACAAGAAATTGTTTCATTTCTTTAACAGAAGATAAAATTCTGTCACACAGCGCGGAAGCGATTTCAACTGAATAATCAACCGGAGTTTGTTCACCCGACTCAAGATATTCGACAAAGAGTTCAATTTCGTCCGGAGTAACGCTATGTTTTCTTTGCGACCACAAGCCATAAACAGCGAGTTGTTCTTTATGTTTATCGCGTCTGATTCCTGTTTTCCAGTCATGAACGACAATTTTGCCTTCTTTTTTATAAACCCAGTCAGGTATTGCGTAAATTTTTATACCGCCAAGGTGGAAATGTTCAGGATCGCCTTGACCCGCGCGTGCGATTGGAATAATTTGTTCATAAGTAACATTAGGAATATGCGGGAGGATTTGCGCGAAAAAGTTTTGAATGCATATCTCTGTTCGACCGCGAACGAGAGAGACCCATTCGTCTCTTTCCGAGCCGGAATCCGGAGAGATTTTACCGTAATATAGTTCGCTAATGCAGGTATATTTTTTAGGATTAACGCGCCATTTATCTGAAGTATGTTCTTTCCAGGCTTTCCGCAGGAGAGACATAGCGGTCTGCATAGCCATTTCCGCGGAATAAGGCGAGCCGACGCGTCTTCTTTCCAGGATTTCCAGAACGGCGGTTTCCACGGCATCACCGATAAGCGACCATTTATTTTTCATTTGTTTAAGCCGGTATGCCGTGCGTTTTTCCTGTGAAGCGCCGGAATCCCAGCCACCCCACATACCGTATCGATTAAAGAAATGTTTTCTTTTACAATCGATGAAGTCCTGTTCTTGCGAAAACGACCAGGAGAAGGTATTTTTGAGTTCACTCATTTTTTAAGCCGAATCTTTTTTCGTGATATTTTGTTTCTTTAGCGTTTGTAATTGTAATAGGATTTGTCATCAAAGAAGTATTTGGAATCAAATAAATTTTATCTTCCGCAGTGAGAGCCGTATAACGCAAATCGATATTAACGATTCTTCCTGTAATATTAGCCACAGTGATTTCGTCGCCGACAATAAACGGGCGATGAATTATTATCATTACTCCCGCGAGGATGTTTGAAAGTAAATCTTTAAAAGCGTATCCGAGGGCAAAACCGGTGAGACCGAGCCCGGTAATCAGCGGCATAATATTAACGCCTACAGTACCGAGTCCGCTAATCAAGCCTACAACGACTAAAGAAATATAAGTAATTCTTGAAAGTAGAAAGATAACCTCTTTTTTTTCTTCCCCAACGCCTTTAGAAACTTTTTTAATTATATATGAAACTATTATCGCGGTAATCCAAAACGCAACAAGTACAGCTATTCCCATAGCGATTTTAGGCAAAGAATCTTTAAAGTGCTGAACAAAGACAGATGATTTATGTTCAACCAATCCGCTAATGCTATTAAAACAGTTAGTTTTAATTATGTGGTTTGTGATTATCATTGTGTACCGACTTTATCATAATTACTCGGCAAGTAATTCAGCTATTTGCACCGCGTTAAGAGCCGCCCCTTTCAAAAGTTGATCGCCGGTAATGAACATAGAAATCCCGTTATCGAAAACCGGGTCCTTTCTTATTCTGCCGACAAGAATATCGTATTTTTCAGATGCATCAATCGGCATCGGAAAAATATTATTCTCAATATCATCTACAATTTTAATCCCCGGCGAATTAGCAAGCAGTTTACGAATATCATCCGGCTCGGCATGATTATTCAATTCAATATGGAGAGCTTCAGCGTGAGCTCTGAATACCGGAACCCGCACGCAAGTAGCGCTAATCAGCAAAGAATCATCGTGGAAGATTTTTCTTGTTTCATTAATCATTTTATTTTCTTCTTCATTAAAAGAATTTTCCGCGATAGCCGAGTTATGCGAGAAAAGGTTAAAAGCGATTTGATGAGGAAATTCCACGGATTTTATTTCATTACCTTTCAAATAATCTTCAGATTGCGCGGAGAGTTCGTCCATCGCAGCCACACCAGCACCACTAACTGCCTGGTAAGTGCAGGAAATAAATCTTTTGATTCCGTACTTTTTGTAAAGGGGCCAGAGAGGAACATTCGCGATAATAGTCGAGCAGTTTGGATTCGCGATAATTCCTTTGTGATTTTTAACATCATCAGGATTAACTTCAGGAACTACAAGCGGAACATCCGGATCCATTCTGTAAGCGGAAGTATTGTCAACAACAATAGCTCCCGCCTTAACCGCGCTTGGAGAAAAGACTTTACTGAGAGTTCCGCTTGTGCTTGATAGTAAAATATCGATATTGTTAAAAGAATTATGAGTCAATTCTTCAACAGTAATTTCTTCATTTTTAAATTTAAGTTTTTTGCCGACAGAGCGTTTTGACGCGAGAAGGCGAAGCGACTCAACGGGAAAGTTCCGTTTTTCGAGCGTCTTGAGCATTTCGGTTCCCACGGCGCCTGTAGCGCCCGCGATAGCGATTCGATATTTTTTCATAGGAAAAACAGGCTTCAAATTTTTAAGTTTGAAATTTGTGTATTTATCTTGATTTTTTTCTATTGTAAATATTTGTTCCATAAAAAACAGGAAGGCGCTGAGGACAACGCTCTCCATTTTTAAATTCAGCTTGCTGCTATTTCGGCTACAAGGTCACCAACTTCAGTAGTTGAATAGCCCATTTTACCTGCAGACATACTTTTCATTTTAGTAGAAACGACTTCGATAATCGCATCTTCAATTTTTTCAGCCATTTTTGTTTCACCGAGAGTATCCATCATCATTTGTCCCGCGGCGATAGCCGCCATAGGATTGATAACATTTTTCCCGGTATATTTTGGTGCCGAACCACCGATAGGTTCAAACATGGAAACGCCGTCGGGGTTGATATTTCCGCCTGCAGCGATTCCCATACCGCCCTGCGTCATAGCGCCGAGGTCGGTAATAATATCGCCGAAGAGATTGCCTGTAACGATGACATCAAACCATTCAGGATTTTTAACCATCCACATACAAGTAGCGTCAACGTGGTAGTAATCGCGTTTAATGTCTTTAAAATCTTTATCACCCATTTCGTGGAAAGCGCGTTCCCACAGGTCGTACATAAAAGTCAGAACATTTGTTTTACCGCAGAGAGCGAGAGTTTTGTCTTTATTACGTTTCTGTGCAAGTTCAAACGCGTATTTTAAACAACGGTCAACCTGGAATCTGTTGTAAACGCCTGATTGAACAGCGACTTCGTGAGGTGTGTCTTTCATTGTAATACCGCCTGTACCGGTGTAAATACCGCCTGTATTTTCGCGAACAACAACGTAATCAATATCTTCCGGTTTTTTTCCTGCCAATGGAGTTTCTACTCCGGGATATAATTTTACCGGACGAAGATTGATATATTGATCAAGATCAAATCTTAATTTCAGCAAAATTCCTTTTTCAAGAATTCCGGGTTTAACGTCAGGATGACCGATTGCACCGAGATAAATCGCGTCAAACTGTTTGAGTTCATCAGCAGCATTTGGCGGGAGAACTTCACCTGTTCTCATATATCTTTCACCACCGAAGTCAAAATCGGTGAAGTTAAGTTTTATATCAAATTTAGGAGCTACAGCTTTAAGCACTTTAATTCCTTCAGCGAGCACTTCCGGCCCGGTACCGTCGCCGCCCATAGCGGCGATATTGTAAGTTTTAGCCATGATAATAAATTGTTTATGGTTAAATGTTATATTTTTTCTATATATTTATTAAATTTATTATATCAAAATGGCTTTTTATTCGCAATGACATAGCGCATATGGGGTGCATGGAAATTTTCGGGATTGGTTAATGGAGTGTCAGCATCTATTCCATGGATTTTTGCAACGGATTTTTCTGTATTCTGTAGTCGACCTCGCTGAGGTCGGATTTCTCTGCAGTTAGCGGCAACGTGGTGCCCTAAGAATTTCGGGTTGGCTGCGGAGGCCGGTCTTGTTTATTTCCGGATATTATCTGCCGACCTCAACGAGGTC